>JADFNY010000304.1 GCA_022563115.1 Acidobacteriota bacterium
ATTTTCGACTTCTTGGAATATGGCAAATCAAGGAACGTCCCTGTTTACCTCCGAGTCGGTGACCGAGGGTCATCCGGACAAGATCGCTGACCAGATTTCCGACTCTGTACTCGACGCCGTCATGGCCGTTGATCCGATGGGCCGTGTCGCTTGCGAGACGATGGTGACCACCGGCTTGGCTATCGTCGCCGGTGAGATCACCACCGAGGCGATCCTCGACGTCCCCGGCATTGTCCGCCAGACGATCAGGGACATCGGCTACACCCGCGCCAAGTTTGGCTTCGATTGCGAGACCTGCGCGGTGATGACGACGCTCGACGAGCAGTCTCCCGACATCGCCCAGGGCGTGGACCCCGGCGGCGCCGGCGACCAGGGTCTGATGTACGGCTACGCAACTATAGAAACGCCGGAGTTCATGCCGTTGCCGATCATGCTGTCTCACAAGCTCGCCCGCCAGCTTTCGAAGATCCGCAAGGACGTCACCCTCGACTACCTGCGCCCGGACGGCAAATCACAGGTCACGGTCGAATACGAGGGACATACGCCGAAGAGCGTCAAGGCAGTGGTCATTTCGACCCAGCACGGCCCGGAGGTGAGCGCCGATGATCTGCGCAACGACATGATCGAGCAGGTGATCGAGCCGATCGTTCCCGAGTACCTGCGGGATGACGACATCGTCTACCACATCAATCCGACCGGTCGTTTCGTCACCGGCGGACCGCAGGGTGACTGTGGCCTGACAGGGCGCAAGATCATCGTCGACACCTACGGTGGCTTCGGCGGGCACGGCGGCGGCGCGTTCTCCGGTAAGGACTGCACCAAGGTCGACCGCACCGCCTGCTACATGGTGCGTCACGTGGCCAAGAACCTCGTCGCCGCCGGCGCCGCGGAGCAGCTCACCCTCCAGGTGGCCTACGCTATCGGCGTTGCCGAGCCGGTTTCCATCATGGTCAACACCCATGGAACCGGACGCGCCGGCGACGAGAGAATCATCGAGGTCGTGCGTGATGTCTTCGACATGACGCCCAAGGCGATGATCGAGTATCTCGACCTGCGCCGCCCGATCTACCGCCAGACAGCGGCGTACGGGCATTTCGGGCGTGAGGAGCCGGGTTTCACCTGGGAGGACCTGCGCGCCGCCGACCAGCTGCGCGGCGATCTGGGCCTCACCGAGTCCGATATGCCGGAGTCGGTGCGCGACAAGTTCGCGGCGACCGCCAGCTGACCTCCACGCCGCACCCTGCTACGTCCGTAAGCCCACCGTAACGTAGCCCGCCAACGCCAGGAATAGTACGTGCGGCGCCCAGGCGGCAATAAGCGGTGGCAGCATCTCGGCCGATCCCACGGCGCGGAAGAAAACGAACGTCAGCCAGAACAGCATCGTCAAGCCGAGCGCTACCCCGATCCCCGACAGCGTGCCCTGCCGTCCCATCCGGAAGCCGAACGGGATCCCGACCACGGCGAGGACGAAAACGATCACCGGAAAGGCGAACTTCTGCTGCAGGTCCATCTTGTACCTGCCGGCGTCGAAGCCGCGCGTTTCGAGGTTGGTGATGTGCTGGCGAAGTTCATAGGCGCTCATTTGCTCCGGCAAGCGCTGTTCGGTCTCGAAGTACTCCGGTCCCTCCTCGATGGGAAGGATCGTCGTCGCCATACGCGCCAGCTCGGGGGATGACACACGGTTCTCGCTGTCGTAGACGTAGTGCCGGCGCCAGCTGTCGGTTCCCACCCACTGCCCGTTCTCCCATCGCACCCGCGCCGCGTAGTCGACGCGGGCCAGCCGCCACTCCTCTTCGTCGAGGTAGTACACCCGCAGGCCCTGGAACGTCATCTGCTTCGCGTCGTAGTCGGCATAGTTGAAGATGTAGCGGCCTTGACCCCGCACCCAATGGCCTTGCGCCGGCACGAAGTCGGGGTTGCTCCTGGTGAGCTGCAGGAGCACTTTGATCTTCGCCACCCGTTGGTTGGTGTAGGGCACGATGTAGTCGCAGATCGCGTACTGCATCAAGGTGAGGAGCAGCACCGGGATCAGCACCGGAGCCGCGAGGCGAAAGATGCTCGTGCCTCCGGCCAGCACGCCGACAACCTCGTTGTACTTGCTCATCAGGCTGAAGACGATCAGCACCGTCAGGATGGTGGCGATCGGAATCGTCATCGTCAGGATGAACGGCAGCTGGAAGGCCAGGTACTCGAGGATCACCCAGCGGCTGACCCCCGCCGAGTAGACGTCGTCAGCTCTCTCCAGGTACTCGCCGATGAGCCACAAGACGACCAAGCCGAGCAGCGTCATCGCGAAGATGCGCGCGAACTGGGTGAGCACCATCTGGTCGAGGAGGCGCGGGAAACGCCGACCTCCGGCGATCGAGGAGATGGTCTCCGATCGCTCCGAGGCGGGCGCCTCACCGCGCCAGGTGTGCCAGACCTCCGACGCTTGCTCGGAGCACCAGTTGACACCCTTGAGGGCCCGGTCGAGCACGCCGAAGTCCTTCTCACGCGCCTTCCCCCACAGCAAGAGCAAGGCTGCGCCGCCGATAACGATGTCGGCGGTCCACATACCGAGCCACACCGGGATAGCGCCTTCCTCGGCGAACTTCTCGCCATTCTCGATGAGCTGGTAGTAGACCGCGATCACCCCGATAGCGATGAGGTAACCCGTTGCCTTCGTGTGTCGTTTCGTCGACACCCCCAACGGCAACGCGATGAGAGCCATCACCAGGCAGGCCATCGGAATGGCGAACTTCTTGTGGACCTCGACGCGGTACTTCTCCGCCGGCAACCCCGCCAACTCGAGCTCTTTGATCTTGGCGTTGAGCTCGCCGACCTGCATCATGCGCTCATCCTTCTGCACCGGGGCGATAGCGCTGAAGCCGGATTCATCGCGCAACAACTCGCCTTGTGCCCGGAAGGTGATCACCGTGGATTGCTCGGCGGTGTCCCCACCCTCGTAGCTGTACCCGTTGGTGAGCTCGAGCCAGGCGCCCCGAGATTCCTCGTCGAATTGGAGCTGGGCGCTCTCCGCCATGATGACCCGGGGCGGGTTCTGGTCGGTCCGCACCAGGAGCAGCTCCTCCCAGCGTTGCTCCGGCCCGACGACATCTCCGACGTACAGCGTGAAGTTCGGAAATCGGGTCTCGAAGACGCGCGGCCGGATCTGACCGGCGATGGTGCGGGAGTTGACCAGACGCCAGCGCAGCTGGACGATCTCATTGTTGCCCCAGGGCAGGATTTGCAGGCAGAGGTACACGTTCAGCAGCGTGGCGGCAAGGCCGACGATGAGGATCGGCGCCGCTAGCTGGTAGAGACTGAAGCCGCCGCTGCGCATGGCGATGATCTCGGCGTCAGCGGACAGGCGACCGAAGGCTACGAGACCGCCGACCAGTACCGCCATCGGGACCGTCAGAACGATGGTGTGCGGGACGCTGTACAAGAAGAGCCTGCCGACATCACCGACCCCCACGCCGTCCCGCAAGATGAGCTCGGCCAGGGTCAGCAGGTAGTTCATCAAGAGGAAGAAGGTGAACAGCCCGAAGCCGATGAGCGTCGGCACGATGAGCTCGCGGAGGAGATAAACGGTCAGCGTCGGCGAGGGTAGACGGAACAACTGCTGGCGGCCGGTGAGCTCGGTTTTGACCCCGTTCATCGGGCGACTCTATAGTGGCGGGCGAGGCGCTCGACGCTGACCCCACCGTAGTAAAGAGCCCGCAATACCCACATGCGAAGCACCGTCCGGAGGGTTCCACCGCGTTCCCAGCGCCGCGGCGACGTCAGCGCCGGAGGGCGCAGGCGGCAGGTCCTGCCGACGCGCCGCAGCCGCAGACTCATGTCGACGTCTTCGAATAAAGGTTGCTCGGCGAAGCCCCCGAGCTCGTTGAAGGCGGTGCGGGTGACGAACATCCCTTGGTCGCCGGTGGAAACACCGGTGAGCCGGCTCCGCAGCGTGATCATGAGCCCGACCAGGCGGAGCAAGGGTCGCGATGTGTCGAGCCGAAGATCGAAGCTGCCGCCGACAGCGCCCGCTTCGATCGCCCGGCGGATGCTGGACAAGAAACCATGCGGCAATACCGTGTCGGCGTGATGGAAGAGCAGGACATCGCCGCACGCGGCGGCGGCGCCGGCGTTCATCTGGGTGGCCCGGCCGCGCGGCGCCAAGAGGCAGCGAAACCCCGACGCCCGCACCAAGCCTGCCGTATTGTCGGTGCTGTCGCCGTCGACGAAGATGATCTCCGCTGCCAAGTCTCTGAGGTTGTCGAGCAATGCAGGCACAATCTTGGCCTCGTTGAAAACCGGAACGATGATACTCACAAGCACGTCAACAGAGTCCTCCCACCCGGTTGAACTTTATCATCCGGTTTGTTCGGTAGGAGAGGCGTCGAGCGCCGGCAACAGGCCACGGCGGATGGCGCTCCTTGGATCGCGGCCGCTCGGGGCCGACACGTAGTAGTACCATCGCCTCGCCATGTTCCATGCCACCGTGCTCGGCAGCGGCGCCTCGTTGCCTACCCTCCGCCGCCAGACGACCGCCGTCGCCGTGCAGCGCGAAGGCGATCTGTTCTTGTTCGATTGCGGCGAAGGGACACAGATGCAATGGCGCCGCGCCGGGCTGCGATTCAGCAAGCTGCGGGCGATCTGCATCTCGCATCTGCACGGCGATCACGTCAACGGTCTGGTCGGTTTCCTGCAAACACTTGCGCTATCGGGACGCGAGCAGCCGCTGGATGTCATCGGTCCGCCGGGACTGCGGGGGCTCATCGACGCGGCGCGTCGCCACGTTGGCCTGCGGCCGACCTACCGGCTCGAGGTGATCGAATCGGAGGGCGGCTCGGTGATCGAGGCCGAGGATTACACGGTTTCTTGCCGGGCGCTCGACCATGGGACCGCCACCCTCGGGGTTCGCCT
>JADFNY010000305.1 GCA_022563115.1 Acidobacteriota bacterium
CAACGACCCACGCCGGGCGGGCTCTGCCCCGCGAAGCGCGCGAACAGTGTGTTCATCGCCTCGGGGCCCAGCAGCCACTGGGGCGCGGCGCGGTACATGCCCCAGAACTCGTGCAACCACTCCAGATGGCCGCGCCACCCGAACGCGGCGAGGCCCGGGTGCTCGATCACGTAGACGCGGCGCGGCCTCACCTCGCTGATGACTTGGCCCACCGCCGCCGCGGTGTACTGGCGGCCGGTCAACGGCAGCACGACGTCGAGCGCTAGGCCTATACCCGCCGTGAACCGAGCCGCGGACTCGAGCGCCCCGGAGCTGGCGGGAGAGATCTCGTGGCCGACCGCGGGCTCGCAAACAAACAGACAAGCGTCGGTGACATCGTCGGGCTGCTGGCCGAAGCCGCGCGGGTCTCCGTGGTAGGGCGTTACCTCCGACGTCCGCGCGGAGCCGCTCAACCCCGCGATGTCGAGCAGCACCGCCGCCGCCTCCTCCGGAGTGGTCGCGATGCGACCGGCATCGCGGCTACGCCTCGCAGGCCGGGGGCGGTGGCGGACGAGCATCGGTTCGGCATCATCGACTTCGACACACGAGACGTGCGCCGACGAAGCCGCGATGAAATCGCCGAGGCGATATTCGAGCTCGACGTGTTCGGGTGTCGGCTCCACCGCGACCACGCACGGCAGCGCCACATCGAGCTCGTGCCCTTGCCAACCGCTGGCCGTCAGGCGGAGGCTCGGATCGGCACCTTCACCCCAATCCACCGCCAGGGCGCCGTCGACATGCTCACGTCCGAGAATGCCGGCGAGCATCGGCGCGACGATTCCTTGCCCGGTGTCGGAGGCGCCGGCCCCGGCGAAGACGATATCGGCCGGGTTGGCGGTCAGCGCCCGGGCGACCAGACGGGCAACCGCGGTCGGGTCGTGCAACACCACGTCACCCGGCGTCTCCAGAAGGGTGACCTCGTCGACTCCGAGCGCGAGTGCCAGCCGCAGGGCTTCGGCACCGGCACCCCCGGCGAGCGAGATCGCTTCGACGGTCACCCTCTCCGGATCGCGGCGCTTCAGCTCCAGTGCCATCTGCAGGGAGCGCCGATCGACAGCGTCGATCGTATAGAGCGACTCCTCGAACGTGTCGGACCCGAATCGCGGTCGGGGCGCAACCACCGGAACGGGCTTGGCGAGAACGGTGATGCGTACGCTCCGGGACAACGCTTCCCGGGACGGGGCGGGCCGCAACGAAACGGGAAGCACACCCCAGCTCTCGGCCGCGGCGCCGTTCGGATCGAGCGACAGGAAGCCGAGCTGCACCTCGGGGGGATAGCGGTCGTCCTGCAGGTAGGCGTAGGAGGCCGTGAAGCGGCGGTCGAGTGTTTCGATGCGAACCGCGCAACGCGCCAACGCGAGAACCGATGCCTTCGACAGCCGATCCCGGTACTCGTCGGGCACGTCGTGGTGCGCCAGCCATTCGAGCCGATACAGGACCGAGTCCATCACCTTGATCAGCCCGGCGATCTCCGCCAGGCGGAAGAAAACCGGCTGCAGGTTCACGTTCTCCCAGATGACGTTGCCGAACGCATCGACGGCCTCATCGAGACGCGACATCAGGCCGCGCTTGGCGTCCTCGATTTGTTGCCTGAGCTCGGGATAGGCGCCGCCGGGATCGTCAGAGACCAGCGGGTCGTCGCCGGCGGCCTTCCACGCCGGAAGCACCCGCTGCGCCAGGTCGCGCAACAACAGGTAGCGCTGAACCTCGTTGGTACCCTCGTAGATGGTCAGAACACGGGCGTCGCGACGCGTCTTCTCGATCCGGTGCCGGTGGGTCAAACCGTCGAGTCCGCGCAACCGCTCCATCCAATCGATGCCCTCGTGCTCCGCCTCGCTGCCGTAGTACTTGCCGATCGCCGACTCCATCCGCACGTCTTTGGTCAGCGGATGGTCGAACAATCCGATGAGCTCGTTGGCCACCGCCGCGGTGGTGATGAGCTCCTCCATGAGGCGACCCATCCAGTAGCACTGCAGCGGGGTGGCGGGCGTCTGCTGGGCCGGGTGGATGCCGCCGAGCGCCTTGTCGGCCTCGGTGCCGCCGCCGAGATAGTCGACGGCGTCCTCCATCATTTCCTGGATGGTCGAGCGCGTCGTGACCGCCAAGCCGGCACGCCCGGTGTTGAGCGTCTCCAGAGCGTTGACCTGACCGCGGCCACGGAAGCCGATGATGCACTCGCGCGGCACGCGAACAGCGGTCAACGAAAGCTCGTTGGTCGGCGAACCGCGCTGGCCGAGCTTCTCTTCGTCGGAACCGACCACCAGCCCCTCGGCGTGGCGGTCGACCATGAGCCCGGTCACCCCCTCGGGCTCGGTGTTGGCGTAGAGCGCGAAACAATGCGCGAAGCGCCCGTTGGTGATCCACATCTTGGCGCCGTTGAGCTCCCAGAACTCGTACCAGCGCTGCCCGTCAGCATCGGCGCGGATCTGGGCAATGTCGGTGAACGCAACCTCGCGGCCGGCGTGCTCGTAGGTGCGCCAGTGGCCGGGAAGATCCTTTTCGTAGTCGTAGGCGTCGTGTCGGATTTCGCTCGGCTCGGCTTCCTCCGACCATCGGTACAGCATGCGGTGGCCGTCGAAGTCGAACTCGACGCGATCGGCATCGAGCAGATTGCGGCGCTCGCTCTCGCCCTCCTCGTCGAGGAAGAAGTACAGGACGCCGTCATCGTCCTCGCGCACCCGACGGCGGTCGAGGCGAGCGCTGGTCTTGACGCCGCCCGAGTCGGACCCGGCGGTCGGCTCGGTGAGTGCGAACGCCGAGATGTAACCGGCCGAGATCATCTTCAGGAACAACTCGTGGGCACGCCCGCGCCGCGGGTACTCGACAAGTCGGTCCTCTACCCCACCGAGCATCTCGTCGATCAGCCCGCGGGCGCTGCGCAGCCCTTTTTCGAAGCCCACGAGATCGCGCTGCTGCCCGGCGCTGCCGGCGGCAAAATAGGCGCGCAGGAAGCCGCCGCCGATGTACTTCAAGACGCTCGATTTGACGATCCGCACCTTGACCAGGTCGGTGAGCTGCAGGTAGTCACGCTGCAGACGTTCGAGGTCGGGCCGCTCCAAACCGGCGATCAGGGCGTCGAGGCCGTCGCTGATCTCGCCCAGCAACGCCGGGTCTTCTTTGACCTTTTCGAGCTCGGCACGGGCGCGTGGCAAATCCTGCTTCATGCCGAGAAGTATCGGGGTCGTGCCGATGCTCGTGTTTGCCATGATCGCGAGCGACAACGCCGCGTCGCCGTAGCGCCCGCTCATCTCGCAGACGATGTAGTACATGGCCTTGAGAGCACCCTCGCCGCCGAGCTCCGACGGAATCGGCATGCGCATGAAGCCACGGTCGACGAGGTAGCGGAGGTCGTCGTCAGGAACGATGTGGAGCTTTTCCAGGTGCCGGTTGTAGGTCAGCCCATCGAAGCGGGGCTCGACGTAGCGTTGGCGGTGCTCGGCTTCGACCTGCTCGCGAAACGGGCGCAGCTCGGGGTCGTTCCACAGGGTCTCGGGCAAGTAGCGGAGGGTTTTTCTGTCGAACGGCCGATACAACCACTCGCCCGATTGGCTGGCGTGGTCGGTCGACAGAACATCGCCGTAGGGCTCAGCATCGGGAATCTCGGCGGCGGGCTCGAAGTCACCCCCGGCGATGGCGTCGATGCCTACGGCGAGAACCTCGCCGAGCAATCCCGCCTCGCTGACCAACCCCGGTGTGTCGGCGACGAACCGATCGGCCAGCAGCGCGGTGGCCTCGAGCGTCGCCACGGCGGCGAGACCGCACTCCAACCGCCAGGCGGCGCGAAGAATACACACCTTGATGCCGAGGGCACGGGCAACGATGCCGCCGGCGTGAAAGCGCACCACTTGGGCGAGCTCGGAGCCGCCATCGACCTGCGAGGCGGCGTCCACCGCCCAGGCCTCGATCTCGGCGCAGGCCGCCTCCCAACGCGGAACGATGCTGCAGAGCGGACCCTCGTCGCGCGCCGTCTCGAACCACGCTGCCTCCTGCGGCGAAACAGGAATCAATGAGTCCCCGGCGCTTACCGCGTCGAGTCGCCGTCGGCCGATCTCGGCGCGGAGGGCGTCATCGTGGGCGATCAGGAACCTGAACGGGCTGCTGTCGCGATAGTACTTGGCCAGGCAGTCGTCCTCGGAGAACGCGGTGCCTCCGAAGATCTGACCGGCGTTGTAGCTCAACGACCCCGGCTGCGGCCCGAAGGCATCGGCTGCCAGAATCTTGCGCACCGCCGCACCCAACCAGGCGTCGTCTCGCGGGCCCGGGTCCAGCAGGCTGAGCGTCTCGACGAGAATGCGCTGCGACTCCATCTCGGCGAGCATCTGCTTGACCGCACCGAACTTGGCGATCGTGTCGTGGCCGGCCTCGTCCTGAAAGGCGCCCGGAAACTGGATGCGGCTCGCGGCCTGCTGGCGAGCCCGTCCGGTGAGATAGGAGCCGGCACCACGCACGATGGCGAGGTGGTCGAGCACCGCGACATCAAGGGTATCGGTGAAGGGCACGTCCACCGCCGGCGAGGTGAACACGGAACCGGGCGTCAACCCCCCGATCTCAAAGATCCGACCGGCGGGGACCGCACAGCCGTCGAACACCGCGCGGCGAACGCCGGCACCGACGAGACCGATGCAACCGACCGCGTCGAGGCGAACACCCGGATCGTCGATCGGCACCAGGTAGCCGACGTTGTCGCGGACGACCAGCAGCCATTCGGCCAGCGCCGCCAGAACCAGCGGCGCCTCACCGTGCAGCTCGGCGCCGCTGCGGCCGACCTCGGCCTCGACGCCCTCGACAGCATCGGTGGCGATCGGCCGGTTGCTGACCGAGGCCTGCATGACGACCGTGGCGAGCGCGCGGC
>JADFNY010000017.1 GCA_022563115.1 Acidobacteriota bacterium
CTTGATGGGTGGCAAACAGGTCGGGTAAGTCCACGAGTTGAGCTGGAGCGATATCAAGCAGATTCTCGATAACGCCATCCAGATCAAGCCGCGCCGCCAGATGTCGGTGCAGTTTTCCGGTGGTGAACCGACCACGTCGCCGTTCTTTCTCGACGCTATTCGCTATGCGCGCAAGGTCGGGTACCGGAGCGTGCAGGCGGCTACCAACGGCATCGCTTTCGCACAGGATCCCGAGCTTGCCACGTTGGCGGCCGAGGCCGGTCTACGTTACGCGTACCTGCAGTTCGACGGCATCGGCAACGCCCCTAACTCGCACCGCCACGTCGGCAACCTGTTCGACGTCAAGCTGCAGGCGATCGAGAACCTGCACAGCGCCGGTGTCGAGATCGTGCCGGTCACGACGCTGATCAACGGCATCAACAACGAGCAGGTCGGCCGCATCATCGAGTTCGCCCGCGACAACCCACGCAAGATCGTCTTCTTGGCCTTCCAGCCGGTCTCGTTCACGGGTCGCGACGAGGAGATCACCGACGAGCGCCGCCACGCACAGCGCTACACGCTTGCCGACCTGGCCCACGACGTGAAGAACCAGACGGGCATGTCGGAGCCGAACCGCGACTGGTTCCCGCTGTCGTACATCTCGACGTTCTCCGACCTCGCCGACCTGGTGCACGGTCCGGACAACCAGTGGGGTCAGTACAGCTGCGGCTGTCACCCCAATTGCGGTATCGGCATGGGCACGATGATCGATAAGATCACCGGCGAGATGGTGCCAATCACCGCCTTCCTGCGCGGCGACCGCCTGTCAGACGACACCAAGGCGATCAACGACGCGGCGCGGAGCAAGTTCTGGACGATCGTCGGCTTCAGCCTGTCGGTCATCCGCAACTACAGGCCGTTCGAATCGCCGCGCTTCTTCAGCGTCTTCGACATGCTGAAGAAGTTCGACAAGCAGTTCGGAGGCACCGGCCTCGACTACGGCAACTCGGGCGCCGACCGCACGATGGAAGACATCGACAAGCGGCGCGACGACCGCTGGGGCTCGCTGATCATCGCCGGCATGTGGTTCCAGGACCTGTTCAACTACGACTTCCGTCGTACCGAGCAGTGCATCATTCCGTACGGAACCCAGGAAGGCGAGATCTCCTTCTGCGCCTACAACACCGGCGTCGGGTGGCGGAACATCATCGAGAAGATGCACATGACGGCCAAGCTCAACGAGTGGTACGAGAAGCACGGCCGTCACGAGATCTGGGCCGGCGACCGCGAGGTGGAGCTGCCGACCAGCGAGCACAGCATGCTGCTGCGCGACGAGATCGTGACCAAGGAAGAGCAGCACGATCTCGATGATGCCGGCATCGTCAAGTACGCGCACCAGGAAAAGCGCGCCAAGCGCGATGAGAAGCTCGCCGAGCTTCGTGCCAAGGCCGAAAACGAGAAGATGGCGAAGCTGTACCGCCAGGAGATTCTTGGTGAGGTCGCCCAGCAGGCCGAAACGGCGGCGCCGGGCAAGTCGAAGAAGCTCAGCCAGATCGAGCTTGGTTAAGCATCTTCATACCGGGCGGCCCTAGTCTCATAGCCGTCCGCAGTGAGCATCACAACTCGCTGGAAGACCTGAAAGGGCCGGCAGGAGCGATCCTGCCGGCCCTTTTTTTCTTTTGATTTCCGGCCACCCGCCCCTGCGGGTGGCCGGAAATCAAAAGAAGGGATGAATCATCGCGAAGGTTCTTACTGCTCGACGTAGCCGGTGATCTGAGCCGTGACGTGACGCAGAATGCGGCCTTTTCCCGGCTCGGCCTTGTCGATCTTGACCGCGTCTCCGACCGTATCGATCTCGAGCTTGTACTTCTGGAAGTGACACTCGTCCGGCAGCAGCAGCAGGTCGCTGTGGGTGATCTCCATGAACTTCACGCGCTTCGCCGTCTCGTCGATCTCCGGTTTCACGGCGCGCGCCACCATCTGGTCTCCGTGGTGGAAGCTCCACTGATAGATGGCGGTGTCGTCGCGTTCGGATAAGGGAATCGTGGGCAAGTTGTCGAGGCGCTCCTGGCGCCGCTTCTGGTCTTCTTCTTTCGCCTTGGCGATCTTCTTCTTCATGAACTGCAGGTACAGGTAACCGGACGCGGCGAGGACGAAGATCACCGCCGCAAAGGCCATCAAGAACGTCAACATGAGGTGAATCCCACGGGAAGGTAGGGTTTCGCGGCCGGGAAAGAAGTTGGGCGCCGCAACTAGTGTAGTGTCTCCAACTTGGATTTACCACGATTCACTTTCCGAATGATCTCTTCAGCAGAAGCTGTCCACACGAAGGGCTCGGGGTTCTTATTGTTGTGTTTCACGTAGTCGTGAATCGCTTGCTCCAGTGACCGGACGCTTGGAAAAGCACCACGCCGGATCGCTTTGTTCGTCAGCCCGGCGAGCCACCGCTCGACCAAGTTGAGCCACGAGGACGAGGTGGGAATGAAGTGGAAGTGGAACCGAGTGTGGTCTTTCAGCCAACGAAGCACTTCGGGATGCTTGTGCGTTTGATAGTTGTCCAAAACCATGTGCACATCGAACCGCTTCGGGGTTTCGCGATCGAGGCGCTTGAGAAACCGAAGAAACTCTTGGTGCCGGTGCCGAGGCATGCATTGAGCAATCACGGTGCCATCCAGGAGGTTGAGCGCGGCAAAGAGACTCGTCGTGCCGTTGCGCTTATAGTCATGCGTCATCGTGCCGGCTCGACCCTTCTTCATCGGCAAGCCCGGCTGGGTGCGATCCAGGGCTTGGATCTGGCTCTTCTCGTCGAAACACAGCACCAGAGCGTGCTCCGGAGGGTTCAAGTAAAGCCCGACGACATCGCGTACCTTCTCGACGAAGCGAGGATCACGGCTGAGCTTGAAGCTCCGCACCAGGTGCGGCTTGAGTTCGTGAGCAAACCAAATCCGTTGCACCGCCGCGGGACTGATACCTTGCGCCTTGGCCATCGAGCGCACGCTCCAATGAGTCGCGCCAGGCGGCTTGCTGTACAGCGTGGTTTCGATCACGGCCGTGACCTTCTTCGCCGGCAGCTTCGGTATCCTGCTGCCGCGCGGTCGATCTCTTCTCAGCCCGTCGGGTCCTTGCTCGGCGAACCGATCCCGCCACAAGAGCACCGTGGGGCGAGAAACACCCAGTTGCTTCGCAATCGCATGATTGGCCGTCCCCTCCGATGCGAGCAGCACAATCCGGCTGCGCAAAACTGTCCGTTGCTGCGTCGTGGGGGAGGCAACCCACGCTTCCAATGTCGCTCTCTGCTTCTCTGTAACCTCGAGTCTCTGGGCTGGCTCCCACATGCAGGAGAGGCTACGCGACCGATTACTTATTGTCAAGCCAAGTTGGAGACACTACACTAGCAGCGGTCTGAAGAACTCCCGCGGGTGCCGTTACGGGCGCCGGGAGTTTTTCAGCACGCTGCTAGAGGGAAATTACACGGTTTCAGCGGATTTTCAACACCCCGCCGGTGTGCAAAAATAGAATTTCCCGTGTCGTTCCTCTCCTCCCGGAGAATCTCTGTGCGCGTTCCCAGACCCATTGGTGGCGTGATTCACGGCTCGCTGCGAGCCTTGACCGACCGTTATTCTTTCGATGACTCCTACCTACCGAAAACTCTGAGCACACCGAGCAGACATCAATGAGCAGTGAGAACAGCACCCCGTTCATGGGCTTTCTGGGTCGTCACGACCAGGACGCCTGGTGGTCAACCGTTCACAACCTGGCCCCGTCGATCCACGAGGTCGACCGCGACGCCGTCAAGATCTGGTTCCACTTCTGGCCCCTGTGGCTGCGAAAGCTGTTCGAGGACGCCGAAGCCAACCCGCAGCTGTTCGAGGAGCTCGAGTTCAAGGGCAACGCCCGACTCGAGGAGCATATCGACAGCTCGCACGCGTTTGTTTACGGGCACCGTCACTGGCCCCGGATCAAAGCTGCGGTCGGCGAGCACGCTTCATCGAAGACCGCTCCCGAGAGCCTCGATCTCGCCGACCAGATTCGCACCATCGCGCGCCAGGTTGCCGGTACCGCGAAGGTCGATGTGTCCCTGTTGCTCGGCATCACCGCGATCGGCTTGATGACGTTGCGCCAAGTGGGCCCCAAGGCGTTCGATGGCGCGGAAGGCAAGCTCTACATCAGCAATTGGGCCCGTCGCCGCTCGCCCCAAAAGATCATCGCCGACCGCGCCAGGAACGATGGCGGCGGCATCCTCGGCTATCTCAAGGGCCTCAAACGCGACTACACGATCCGCTTCAACGAGGGCTTCAAGAGCGCCACCTTCAAGCTCATCGAGGGCGTCCAGCTCACCCAGGCCTCGATGAGCGACCAGGCCGATCACCCCTACGCCGACAGCCGCTGCGAGCCCGGCGACGGGCCTCTTCCGACCCAGTGCCGATCGGCGGCTTGCGGAACCTGCTGGGTCGGCGTCCTCGGCGGCAACGACCGCCTCTCGGCAGTCAACCCGCTCGAACGCCGGCGCATCGCCCGTTTCGGCTATATCAACACCGACGAGTCCCGGCCGCTGATCCGCCTGGCGTGCAAAGCGCAGGCGACCGGCAACGTGACGATCGTGATCCCGACCTGGAACGCGGTGGCTGGCAGGTACCTCGAGGGTAAGCGGATCGCCATCGGGGGGTACGCCTCGCGGTTGGGCGAAAGGACCGTGGCCAAGCCCCGGCGGCACTGAGCCGCGGCTCGTTCTGGTGAGGTGACACTTCGCTTGCGCATGGCTCTGCGCCCTCCGGTTGGTAGAATGAGGGTTCTACCTTTTTCGATGATTTGCGGCGCGGATTCCGGCCGTTGGAGGTGTCGTTCCCATGCGCAACACGTTCTATTCAGGCGGGGCAGCACTCCGCATAGCGGCCCTGCTCGTCGCGGTGGGGTTGATCACTCCGTTAGCGCACGGGAGCCAGGGTCCGAGCCAAGCCGAGGCGCAGGCGCACGTCGCCCTCCAGGAAGGTCGTTTCCAGGACGCCTACGCCGCGCTCCGGCCCGCCCTCGAGGCCGAACCGGAGCGCAGCGACCTGTGGTTCTTGCTCGGCCAGATCGTAACGGGCATGGGCCAGCCTGCGCGTGCACTCCAGGCTTATGACAGCTCCATTGAACTCAATCCCGAAGTCCCCTCGCCCTGGTTCGCCCGCGGCATCGCGCTCCTGTCGCTCGGCAACTACACAGAGTCGGTAGTGAGCTTCGAACACTTTGTCGAGATGGCGCCGGGTCGCCCAGAGGTGGCCCTGTACCTCGGAATCGCCCGCTTGCGCGACGGCGATCCGACCGCCGCACTCCAAGCCTTCGACATGGCCGATCCCGCCGCGTCCGACCATGGAGAGGTCATCCGCTTCCGCGTGGAAGCCCTGCGGACACTCGGCGAGATGACCCAGGCCATCAACACGGCCGGTGCCTATCTCGAGATCGATCCCGAGTATCAGCCGTTGCGCTTCGAGATGGCGTTGGCGATGGCGGCTGCCGGCCGCGACACGGAGGCAGGCGAAGCCCTCAGCGCTGCGGCCCTGGCCGATCCGCCTTTTCCGGCGGCGGTCATCGAGTTTGCCCGCGCCCTGCGGGCCGCCGATACCCGTGAGAAGCAGATCGAGGCGGCCGCCGCCTACCGCCACGGCCTCGACGCGTTCCCAACCGATAGCGCCATGCTCGCCGAGCTGGCCACGTTGTACGTCGACCTTGGTCTCGAAGAAGAAGCCAGAGAAGTCGCAACGCAGGTAATCGATGTGGCGCCCAACAACCCGGAAGCGATGCTGGTGGCGGGCAACATCCTGCTCCGGGTGCGGCGCCCGCAGGAGGCGCTGAAGGCACTCGAGCTCGCCGCTGCCGTCGCCCCCGATGAAACATTCGTCCTTCATCACCGCGGCCTCGCGCTGGTCGAGCTGCGGCGCTTCGATGAAGCGCTCACGGTATTCGATCGTGCCCTGGCAATCGATTCGACCCTGACTGCCACGCGCATCGAGGCCGCACGCGCCGCCCTGCTCGTGGCCGAACCAGAGCGTGCCGTCGCGCTCATGGAGGGCGCCGGTGACAGCATTGACAACGATGCGGAGGGGCTGGCGCTGCTCGGCAACGCCTACGTTCAAACCCTGCGCTTCGGGGATGCGATCACTCCACTGCGCCAGGCCCTCGATCTCGACTTGGACCTGGCCGAAGCACCCTACCTGCTCGCCCGCGCCTACCGTGCCATCGGGCAGGATCAGGCGGCTGCCGACGCCCTCGCCGAGTTCGAATTGCGCGCCGACCAGCGAGCCGCCAACCAGCAGGCGGACGGCAACGCAGAGGCCTATCGTGTCGAGCAGCTACGCACGAGGGCGGCCGTCTACAACGCCGAACGACGGTTCGCAGAAGCAATCGCGGTGCTGGAATCGGCGATCGAAATTCGCAACGACGACGCCCATCTTCACGATCTGCTGGCAGACGCGTACGAGGGCACCGGCGACACGAACCAGGCTGCCATCATGCGCCAGCGAGCCGACGAACTGCGCCGTAGTCCGGCGGCGCGCTGTTCCGCGTAATCGCGACCGGGGCCGGGGCCATCTTTCGTGTCGATGCCAGTGGTGCCGTCGATCGCTGGGTCAGCGCCGGGCGATAACGCCCTCTTGCTCGTCGACTACGAGCCAGCCGGCCGGCTCCCGCTCGAGCGTGGTGCGAGCACCGCTCGGCCAGTCGATCTCGATCCTGTCGGCGACGCCCGACGGCAGATGAATCAGCAGGCGGGGATCGTTGCTGCCGATATAGCCGTCGCTGCCGCGCAGCTCGGTGAACTGCTCGACGTCGCCCGAAACTACCCGCACCCGCGCACCGTACGCCGATCGATTGGATGAACGGCCGATCAGGGTGAGCCGGATTGCCGGCGCCTGCAGCCGGCTCTCGTTGCGCAGCAGGGTCGGTGGAGCGTTGATGTTGGTAATCAGCACGTCGGTGTCGCCGTCATCGTCGTAGTCGCCGTACGCCACTCCTCGAGACGACTCGATCTGGGCCATCCCCGTCGCCGCCGCCATGTCGACCTCGACGAATCCGACGCGGCCGGTTTCGCGCAACTGGTTGGCGTACAGCAGGTTGTGCTGCGCGAAGGGCTCGCCGAGGGCGTCGAGCTGCGGGTAGATGTGACCGTTGGCAATGAACAGATCGTTGTCGGCATCGCCGTCGAAGTCCGCGAACACCGCGCCCCACCCCATGTAGGCAAGGCTCCCGGCCGCAAGCCCGAGCCGCGCCGTCACGTCCTCGAAGTTACAACCGCCCAGATTGTGGTAGATGGTGTTGTGATCGTTCTGGAAGTTGGTAACAAACAGATCGAACAGGCCATCGCCGTCGATGTCGGCTACAGCCGTTGCCATGCCGGCCTGCTCGCGGCCTTCGCCGTTGTAACCGACGCCGCCGAACAACGCCCAGTCCTCGATGCCGCCGCCATTCGTGCGGCGGTACAGCAGGTTGATCTGGGAATCGTTGGCGACATAGATCTCGGGCCGCAGGTCATCGTCGCAATCGGTAGCCACAACCGCGAAACCGGCGTTCCCATTCGGATCAACCTGCTTTTCGAACCAACGCACGAACTTTGCGGCGCCGGTGTTGCGGTAGAACAGGTCGGGCAAGCCGGGTCGCCCCTGGGGGCCGCAGAACACTTCGACGCCCCGAAGGAAGCAGAGAACGGGCGGGGCGTCGCGGCCGATGGCCAGGTAGCGCGCAATGTAGAGGTCAACGAAGCCGTCCTGGTCCCAGTCGGTAAAGGCCGCGCTCGTGCTCCAACCGTCGTCTTCGAGTCCCGCATCCCAAGCGCTGAAGGTGCCGTCGCCGTTGTTACGATACAGCCGATCCGGCCCTACCGCGGTGATCAGCAGATCCGGGAATCCGTCGTTGTCGACGTCGGCGACCGCCACGCCTGCGCCCCAGACGCGGTCAGCGACACCGCTGTGTGCCGGCGCCGGCGCAAGGACGCCGCCGAGATTGCGAAAGAGCGCGTGACCGCGGCCGTCATCGGGATTGCCGTCGCGCCGAGACAACCCGTTGACCATGAGCACATCAACGTCACCATCGACGTCGTAGTCGATCCAGGCAGCCCCCGAGCCGCCGGACTCGACGATGTGGTCGCCACCGGCACCGAACTGGTGAACAAACGAGATTCCGGCCGCGTCGGGTACGGCCTCGAGGCGGATGGTGGGCGTGGTCGATCCCTGTGCCGGCGGCGCCGGGACCCGGGACCGGTCCGGGGTAGGGGCAGACTCACTCGACATCGCCGAAACGGCGAGCACGGCGACGGCACCCACAACGACGGCAAGAGCAGGCGGCAAACGAACCAACTGAGAATCGTGATATCTCATTGGGATCCGCGGCCGGACGCGGCCTGCAGCGCCGGGGCGCCGCTGATTGAAAATATCATATTGAAAATATCATGCTGCGCGAGCTCCGGTTGGCGACGCTCCCACCGATGGGTGCCGCGACTCCCCCTACTACGCGGGCTCGGCGGGAGCGCGATGCTGTCCCGCTGCCAGCGCGCGGTGGGTGTGGATGAGGCGCTGTAGCGTAGTCATCCAGGCCAGCCCGGCGAGCATCCACATGCCGGCGCCGAGTTTGTTGAAGAACAGGGCGAGCAGCAGCAGGACCATGCGCTCGCCGCGCTCGGCAAACCCCACCTTGCAGTCGATCACCGTGTTTTCCGCCCGCGCCCGCGTGTACGAGACCATCATCGCGCCGGCCAGGGCAACCATCGTGACAAAGACGTACAGTGGCTGCTCGATGCGGTAGAAGTAGAGCCCGGCGCCGATGTAGATGAAGGCGTCCGCGGCGCGGTCGGCCACCGAGTCGAGCACCGCTCCAAACGGCGAGTCCTGGCCCCGGGCACGGGCTACGGCACCGTCGATGACGTCGAAGAACCCGGCGGCGATGATCCACAGGCCGGCGGCGGTCAGCCGGCCTTGCGCCAAGTTGTAGGTGGCCATCGCGGTCGGGATCAGCGAGGCGACCGTGAGCAGGTTCGGGGAGACAGGAAGCATCACAACGACTTTGGTGACGGCTGCCTTCAAGCTGAGTACGCCGCGCGTGATGACCTCGCTGATCATGCCCGAGTCTCCATGGGTCTCGGAGTCTTGCGCGCGAAAGTAGCGACCGCAAGCCGGTCGCGGTAAAAGGGGAGGCCATGGTCGCCAAGAGCAGGAGGGCGCGGAGGAAATCGCCCCGCCCCGAGGGGGCGAGGCACAAGATCTTCGATGGGGCGAAGGATGTCCAGGCGCCTCCCGTTCTGGTGCTGAATCCGACCGCCGCCCGCGGCAAGGCGGGGCGCGCCTGGCAACGGGTGCGCGACGAGCTGCGCTGTTGGCGCACGATGCCGACGGTCGTCAAGACCGAGCGCCCGGGGCACGGTATCGAGATCGCCCGATCCGCGGCCGCCGCCGGATCGAGCCTGGTGATCGCCGCCGGTGGCGACGGCACGGCCCACGAGGTCGTCCAGGGACTCATGGAGGTCGAGGCCAGCGCCTCCGGTACCGCCTTCGCGCACCTCCCGTTGGGCACTGGGTGCGACTTGGCGCGCGGATTGGGCCTGCCCCTCAATCCGACCGGGATCCTCCGTGGTCTGCGAAAGGGCCGCGAGTTGTACATCGATGTCGGCGTCGCCGACATGACCGCCGGAGCCGATACGGTGCGCCGCTATTTTCTGAACGCCGCAACGGTAGGTTTGGGGCCGGCCGTGGTGCGCCGGGTCAAGACCAGCAAGCGGTTGCAGAGCTTCGGCAAGCGCGCCTACTCGCTTGCGGCGCTCAAAGAGCTCTTCAACGCCCGCCCGTACCAGGTTTCCTGGCGCACCGATGACGGCGCCAGCGGCGATACGCTGATGCTCCAACTGTTCATCAGCAACGGCCCCTCTGTTGCCGGCGGCATGCGACCGAGCCCGAATGCCTCGTTCAGCAACGGCGAGCTGCACATCGTCATGGTCGGGGCTCTCGGCCTGATGACGACGCTGAATCAGTTCCTCCGGCTCGAGCGCCGACGCCCCTTCACCCACCCGGACATCCACAGCTTCGTATGTCGCTCGATCGACCTCGAGGGTCCCGAGCTCGATGTCGAAACCGATGGCGAGATCGTCGGCAGCTTGCCGGCGAGGCTGTGGGTGCGCCCCGGAGGTCTGCTCGTCCGGATGCCGGCGTAGCGAGAGGTTGTCAGCTACCTTGCTAGCTGTCAGGTGCAGCCGCAGCGGCCAACGGGGCCGCTCGCGCCCACATGCATCCGCTCGATTCGGGGTGTATCCTTAGCAGTTACACGGGTTCCGGGGAGATCATCGATTCCTACCCCACGGGCTCGATCGGGCGCTCCCGACCTTCTCATACGCGAATCGGGGCCCCAGCAGGGCAGAGAGGCCGCCCCTCATACTGATATGGCCGGCCGCTGCTACATGTACGGAGGACATTCATGAAGACTGTGCGGATGCTGCGCACTGGGTCCCACCCGGTGTTGGATGGGTTGTTCGAGCCTGTGCGTCGACGTTTCGCCGAGTCGTCACAGTACCAGTTGCTCGACGACGACAGCACGGAACCCGCTGACGTCATGCTGGCGTTCATGCCCGATGGTGACGACATCGACAAGCTTGGGATCGAGCGTCGTACTTACCAGGATTTTGTCGGCATCTTCTTTATCGCCGATGCCGCGGAGAACGACGCCCAGAGGGTCGTGCGTTCGTACGAGATCGGCTTGCGTTGCATGGCGAACCTCGCCGGCTACACCGAGGTTACCGGCGACGGCCCGCAAGATTACAGCATGACGCTGATCACGCCGGAGCGCGGCCATGAGGTTCTCACCGGCTCCGACGATGCTGCCGGGTGGCTGTTCGACCTTTTGCTGCAGCGCTCCGAAGTTACGTATGTCGACGAGAACATCGTCCACCCGGATCTGCCCGAGGAGTTGCGCCAAGGCACCGACGTGACCCGGGAGATGCAGGAGATGGCGCGCCGACTCGATGATCTCGATCTGGTGCCTTCGGCGGTTGCCCTCGACGGGCTATCGGAGCGAGCTCGCCGGCGCTTTTTCAAGGTGCTGGGCCAGAAGCAAGTCAGCTACGGCAACATGAGCGCGCGGCACGACGGTGACGCCTTCTGGATGACCGGCCGCGGCGTCGACAAGGCGAAGCTCGACGTCATCGGAAAGGACCTGCTTCTGGTCAGCAAGTTCGACCCGGACGCCCGTGAGGTCCACATCACGGTGCCGCCGGGATTCGAAGATTCGCGCGTCTCGATCGACTCGAGCATCCACGCCACAATTTACCGCGAGTTCCCGGAGATTGGCGCGATGATCCATATCCATTGGTTCGTGGACGGCATCGTGTACACCGACGAGCACTATCCGTGCGGTACGATCGAGCTCTGTGAGTCGACGCTCGACGGCCTCAAGCAAACGGACGACCCGCTTCGTACGATCCTCGGCCTAGCCAACCATGGGATTATTGTCACCGGCGCCGACCTCGAGGACTGCTGGGCGCAGATCGAAGCCAAGCTCCCGGTGCTCGAGCCGGCAGGCTCCTGATCGGCGACCTCGTCGCCCCGAGAGTGCACCGTGAGTTCCACTCCTGAGTTCCCACAGACGCTGCCTGACATCCTGGGTCGTGCGTCCGAGACCTGCGGCAACCGCGGGCTGATCTTCGTCGACGAGGACGAGCGGCGCTTCACCTGGGCGGAGATCGAAGCCCAGGCGCAGCGGGTGGCGGCCGGCTTCCAGAACCTCGACGGCAAGCCCGGCGACCGAGTGGCGATCGTTTGCCAGGGTCTCCGGCCGCTGGTGACGTCGTTCTTTGGCGCGGTCCTGGCCGGGTTGCACCCGTCGATCCTGCCGACGCCGATCAGTCGGCGCCGGCTGCAGGGCTACCTGGCGCACATCGGCGCCATCGTACGGGTCGCGGAGCCCAGCTTCGTCGTTGTCGACGAGGAGGTCGAGCTGGTCGGCGACCCGTTGATGAAAGAGGCCGGTTTGGAGGGCAAGGCGCGCGCCGTCCGGCACGACGAGTTGATCGCTGCCTCAGGTCGCTTGGATCCGTACAAGCCGGACCCCGATGAGATCGCAGTCATCCAGTTCACCTCGGGGTCCACGAGCTCGCCGCGCGGCGTCGTGTTGCCGCACCGCTGCATCGTCGCCAATGTACGAGCGATCGTCGAGCGTCTCGAGGTCGAGCCCGACGACGTCGGCGGCGGATGGCTGCCGATGTACCACGACATGGGTCTGATCGGGAACCTACTGGGCGCCACGGCACGCTCCATCGACCTGGTGCTCACGACGCCGTTCAACTTCCTGCGCCGGCCGCGGCGGTGGCTCGACGTCATGGAACGGCACAACGTCTCGATCACCGCTGGTCCCAACGTCAGCTACCGGCATCTGCTGGAGCGCGGTGAGATTCTCGGGCGCGACCTGGGGAGGTGGAGGGTGGCGATCATCGGCGCCGAACCGGTAGATGCGGAGCTCCTCGCAGCCTTCACGGAAACCTTCGGGCGGGTGGGCTTCCCGAGATCCGGATTCATGCCGGCGTACGGCCTCGCCGAGGTCGGCCTGATGGTTACCGGAGTTCGGGCACAGGAGGAATATGAGACCGTCGATGTCGATCGGGAGGCTCTCGAAGGAGAGGGCATCGTTCGCCCGGCAAGCGACGTTTCCAACCACGTCCGCATCGTCAGTTGTGGCGTCCCGGTGCGCGAAACGTCGGTGCGCATCGTCGACGAGCGCGGCGAACCGGTTGCCGACGGCCGCATCGGGGAGATCTCGATCGCCGGGTCTTCAGTCATGCGTGAATACTTCAATGATTCCGAGGCCACCGCGGAGACGCTGCACGGGGGCTGGCTGATGACCGGTGACCTCGGCTACACCCAGGATGAGCAGCTCTTCGTCACCGGACGCAAGAAGGAGATCATTATCTTCGGTGGGCGCAACTACTATCCACAGGACATCGAGCGGGCGGTGCACAGTCTGGAGTTGGTACGCTCGGGAAGCGTTGTCGCCTTCGGCACCAGCAACGGCCGGGATGAAGGCGTCGTTGTCGTTGCCGCGCCACGCAATCCGCAGAACACCGAGAGTATCGGCGAGCGGGTCCGCGCCGTGGTTTCCGAGACCCTCAACCTTCCGGTACTCGATGTCATTTTGCTGGAAAGCGGGCGGATCCCTCGCACCACGAGTGGCAAACTGTGTCGAGGCCGTTGTCGAGACCTCTACGAAGAAGGGAAGTTGACGTGAGCTCGAGCGAGACGGTCGAGATCATCAGCCGCCTCATCGTCGAGCTCAAGCCCGAGGTCGCCGAGAAGGTCAGCGGCGAGGCCCGTTTGCAGAGCGAGATCGGCCTCACATCGGTCGAGATCATCGACCTCGTGATTGCCGCCGAGGACGAGTTCAAGATCGAGATCCCCGACGATGACACCGGCGAGCTCATGGACGTCACCGTCATCGGCCTGGCCCGCAGAGTAGAGGCGCTGATCAACGCCTAAAGAGGCCATCTGCGGCGTTGCCGCTCCTCCACGATACATCAAGTATCGCCGTCGTCGCGGCGCCTTGCATCTGGCCTCTTGTCGTCGCAACCAGACCCATCTCACTTTCACCACGGCCTGCTAGTCCACACCTCTTCGTGTAGTGGCGGCCACCCGGCCAGCCAGCCGCGGACTCACGCAGCTAGTCGGCTGCCGGACCGGGTGGTATTCTCCTGCGATTCGTGATCCCGGGTCGGCGCATGGACTGCATTGCCATCATTCCAGCGCGGTTTGCCTCCACTAGATTTCCCGGGAAACTTCTTGCCTCTTTGGCCGGTCGGCCGCTCATCCAGCACGTCGTGGAAGCCGTTGTCGGGGTGCGGGGGATCGACGCCACCATCGTTGCAACCGACGACGAGCGCATCGGCGAGGTGGCCCGGGAATCGGGTGCCGACGTGGTACTGTCCCGCGGTGAATTCACCTCGGGGACCGATCGGGTTGCCGACGCCGCGTCGTGCTACTCCGCCGACATCATCGTCAACGTGCAAGGTGATGAGCTGCTGCTCGATCCCGGCGCGGTCGCCGCGGCGCTCGGCCGTTTTCGAGACTCCGGAGTCGGGCTCGGCACCCTCCGTGCTCCGCTCAGGGAGCGCCGAGATCTCTGGGACCCCAACGCGGTGAAGGTGGTGATCGACGACAACGAACGAGCGTTGTATTTCAGCCGCGCGCCGGTGCCCTTTCCGCGCGCCGAGTGGCGGGCTGCGGTGGCCGACTTGCCCGCCGGCGAATCTATCGCGGCGTGGTCGCCGCGTGTTTCCGGCTCGGGCAGCGCACTCGAGGCTTGGCTGCACCTGGGGGTCTACTTCTATCGCGCCGAGGCCTTGCGCCGGTGGGCTGCATTGCCCCCGTCGAGCCTGGAGAAGGCCGAAGGGCTCGAGCAGCTGCGAGTACTCGAGGCCGGGGAAACGATGCAGACGTACCTGATCAGGGATGCGATCCCGGGCGTGAATACCCCCGATGACCTCGAGCGGGCGCGTGCCGTCTTGGCGCAGCGTCCCTCGCACGCGCAGCGGAGCTAACAAACGGGAGATCGAGTACCGGAATGTCGACCAAGTACATCTTCGTGACAGGCGGTGTGGTTTCGTCGTTGGGCAAGGGGCTTGCCTCGGCGGCGATCGGACGCCTCATGGAGGCGCACGGCTACACCGTCAACCTGCTGAAGCTGGATCCGTATATCAACGTCGACCCCGGAACGATGAGTCCTTTCCAGCACGGCGAGGTGTTTGTCACCGACGACGGCGCCGAAACTGATCTCGACCTCGGACACTACGAGCGTTTCACCAGCGTCCGAATGGCCAAGGCGAACAACTACACGTCGGGGCAGATCTACGAGTCGGTCATCCAGAAGGAGCGCCAGGGCGTTTACCTCGGCAACACCGTTCAGGTGATCCCGCACATCACCAACGAGATCAAGGATTGCATTACCGCGCTGGCGCCGACCGCCGATATCATTATCAGCGAGATCGGCGGCACGATCGGTGACATCGAGAGTTTGCCGTTTCTCGAGGCGATCCGGCAGCTCGCCCACGACGTCGGGCGCGGCAACTCGATATTCATCCACTTGACGCTGGTTCCGTACATCGCGGCGGCCAAGGAGCTCAAGACCAAGCCGACGCAGCGCAGTGTCAAGGAGCTACGATCGATCGGCATCCAGCCCGACGTCCTGCTGTGCCGCACCGATCGTTTCCTATCGGCCGAGATCAAGGAGAAGATCTCCCTGTTTACCAACGTCGATCCGGAGGCAGTGATCACGGCGAAGGATGTCGATTGTATCTACGACGTGCCGCTGGTGTTCCACGAGGAAGGCCTCGACGCGATCATCTGCGAGTCGCTCGGGTTGGAGTGCGATATTCCCGACCTCACCGAGTGGCTGCACATCGTCAGAACCTACAAAGAGCCCTCCGGTCGGGTCCGTATCGCGGTCGTCGGCAAGTACGTCGAGTTCCAGGAGTCGTACAAGAGCCTGGCCGAGGCGCTTGTCCACGGCGGGTTGGCGAACGACCTCGGGGTCGATATCGAGTGGGTTGAGGCCGAGCGCTTCGAACAGGACGAAGATCCGGCCGAGGTCCTCGCGGATGTCGGCGGCGTCCTGGTTCCCGGCGGCTTCGGCGAGCGCGGCGTGCGCGGCATGATGGAAGCGATTCGCTACGCGCGCGCCGGCGATGTGCCGTATTTCGGCATCTGCCTCGGTTTCCAGACCGCCGTCATGGAGTTCGCCGAGAATGTTGCGGAGCTCGGAGATTCGGCCGACAGCAGCGAGTTCGACTTCAAAGACTCGGGAGCCGACAAAGTCATCTACAAGCTCCGCGATCTGCTGGGCGTCGACGATCTCGGCGGCACCATGCGGCTCGGCGCCTACGAATGCAAGCTGGCACCCGGCTCACGGGTCGCAGAAGTGTACGGATCGGAGACGATCTCGGAGCGCCATCGCCACCGTTACGAATTCAATCGCGCCTTCGAGGCGTCGCTGGTCAACGCCGGCCTCGTGCTCAGCGGCGAGACCGGGGACGGAAAGTTCGTTGAAATTCTCGAGCTTCCGGGTCATCCGTGGTTTGTCGCTTGCCAGTTTCACCCCGAGTTTTTGTCGCGGCCGCAGGAGCCCCATCCGCTGTTCGCGGCGTTCATCCGCGCCGCGCACGAGCACGCCAACAGTGGTTCCGGCGGCACGGTGGCGCGCGCTGAGGATGCTGCAGAAGAGGTCAGCGCCGGGTCGGCCAGAGACGTCACCGCGGTTTGACGCGGGCGGAGCACCACATGACGAACAGGGTGAAAATCGGCGACGCGGTCGAATTCGGTGCGGGCGAGCTCGGGCTGATCGCCGGGCCGTGCGTCATCGAGAGCCGCGACCACTGCCTGCGCGTAGCGACCGAGGCCGCTGCTATCGCCCGTCAGCTCGGCGTACCCTTCGTGTTCAAAGCGTCGTTCGATAAGGCCAACCGCACGTCGATCGACTCCTACCGTGGACCCGGTATCGACGCTGGCCTCGAGATTCTCGCCGAGGTACGCGACACCGTTGGGGCTCCGGTTGCGACCGACGTTCACGCTGTCGACCAGGTGGCCGCGGTCGCCGAAACGGTCGACGTGATCCAGATCCCGGCTTTTCTGAGCCGGCAGACGGATCTTTTGGTGGCGGCGGCCGGGAGCGGCCGGCCGGTGAACGTGAAGAAGGGACAGTTCCTGGCCCCTGCGGACATGAAGCACGTTGTCGGCAAGCTCGAAGGCGCTGGAGCCACCGGGATCATGCTTACCGAGCGCGGAACGTCGTTCGGCTACAATAATCTGGTGGTCGACTTCAAAGGAGTTTGCCGACTGGCGGACTTCGGCCATCCGGTGGTGTTTGACGTCACCCATAGCCTCCAGCTCCCCGGTGCGGGGGAGGGGGAGACCGCTGGCGAGCGGAGATTCGCTGAGCCGCTGGCCCGCGCCGCAGCCGCGATCGGCGTAGACGTCTTGTTCATCGAAGTCCACGATGATCCCGCTGCAGCGCTCAGCGACGGCTCGACCCAGCTGCCGATCGAGAGATTGCAGCCATTGCTCGAGGAAGCTCTGCGGGTATATTCCGCGGCAGCCACGCGGGCGGTGGATCAAGGAGTCGCATCATGAGCGGCCCGTTTTCCGACCCGGATCGTCGGCACGACGCCGATCCGGCGTCGCGGCGCAGGCGCTCGCTCGATCTGGCGAGAGAGGTTCTCCGCATCGAGGCGAACGCCCTCCGTCGACTGGCCGAGCGTTTTGATCCGACCTCGTTCGACCAGGCCCTCGACATCCTGATCGACTGTGACGGACGGATCGTCGTCTCGGGAATGGGCAAGTCGGGCATCATCGCGCGCAAGTTGGCGGGAACCCTCGCGTCGACGGGGAGCCCAGCTCTGTTTCTGCATCCTGCTGAGGCCGGGCACGGTGACCTCGGTGTGCTGTGCGAAGGCGACGTTCTGGTGGCGATCAGCCAGAGCGGCGACACCCAGGAGGTTATCGCCATGTTGCCGGCGATCAAGCGCTTGGGCGTACCC
>JADFNY010000306.1 GCA_022563115.1 Acidobacteriota bacterium
GGCGCTAGGGCCCCGCCCGACAAATGGTGGTACACCTGTAGCGAGCGCGTCGGAGGCGGATTCATGGAGCGGCGACGATCCGATGCGGTGTGCATCGTCGAGAAGCCGCGACACAGAAGACGCGCCGTCCCGCCGCTACCCGAAAGGGCAGAGGGAGTTATGGGCGATCTCGGCGTCAGGGCTCGTCGACGATGTCACAACATCGCCTGCCTCTCCCTTCCTTGACCTCGCCCGCAACTCCCTCTGCAGGTGCGCCACCATTTGCGGGGCGGAGCACTAGTCTAGACCGTCGCCGGGGACGGCTCATCAGCGTCGGTAGAAACGTGGTCAGCTCGAGCCCGATGCCTTGGCCAGGTCGGCCTTGCGGTTGCGGTACAGCTCCGGGTCGACCACCGAGATCATTTCGTCGGTGTCGAGGGTGCCGCCGAGAAACGCGTTGACTTCGGTAGCGAATGTCCGCGGCGGTTCCAGCGCTTGGGTAAAATGAACCTCGATCATCTCGAAGTTGGGCCGCTTACGCACCATGAAGCGGACGTCGACGAGGTGGCGGATATACGCCTCTTTGGCCTCCGCGTCGGCGATCGGGTTTTCCTCGCCGCGGCTGTCCAGCATCTTGTTCTGTGAGGCAATGATCTCGTCGAAATCGCGGCGCATCAGGATGACGCGGTAGAAGTTTTCGTCCGGCAAGTCCCCCAGCAAGTGTGAGATGACCTTCAGCACCCGGCCGCGCGCCTCGCGCACCCACGACTTGTCGGTCTCGTCGTGGAGGTCCTTGACCCGCTCGTACTCGAAGTAGCCCTTCGGGTTGTCCTCGTCGGCGGTGCGCTCGTGATCGGTCATGATCGGCAACCCGGTGGCGTCGAGCATCTTCATCATCATCGAGGTCCCCGAGCGGGGAAGCCCCGAGACGACGATGACGTCGTCGCCGTACTTGCGCCGGCGCAGAAAGGAGGAAAGCGGATTCGCCATGGTGTTCGGGGGTGCTCAGAGATGCCGAAATGGTAACAAGCGACGGTGGTGAACGTGTGATGGGTCCGGTGTGTGTCACCGCGGCCTGCTACCCAGATACGGCGGGAGCGGCGTACGGCGGGTCGAAGCTGCGGCTGCCGAGGCGCTCCTCGGCCGCTTTCATCAAGGCGTCGAGGCCGCTGCGGTCCGCCGCGCTGACAGCTACCGCCTCGAAGCGCCGGGCGAGGTCGACGGCGTGACCGTCGGGCAGTAGGTCGATCTTGTTGAGAACGCGCAGGATCGGGATATCGCGTAGCCCGAGGTCGTCCAGCAGCGACTCGACCGCGGCGATCTTGGCGTCGATACGCGGATCGGCGGCGTCGATGACGTGCAGAAGAAGGTTCGCATCGGCGAGCTCTTCGAGGGTGGCGCGGAACGCAGCGATCAGGTCTTCGGGGAGATCGGCGATAAAGCCGACCGTATCGGTGATGACAACCTCGCCCTGACGCGGAAAGCGCTGCCGGCGGCTGGTCGGGTCGAGCGTCACGAAGAGCTTGTCGGCGACCTCGATCTCGCTGTTGGTCAGCGCGTTGAGCAGCGTGCTCTTGCCGGCGTTGGTGTAGCCGATGATCGACAGCACCGGAATGCCCTCGCGGCGGCGCCGTCGTCGTCGGAGGTCACGTTGCTTGGAGAGCTTCTTCACTCTCTTCTCGAGGGCGCGGATACGATCGCGAATGCGCCGCCTGCCGATTTCCATCACCGTCTCACCGGGGCCGCGCCCGCCGATACCTCCAGTCAATCGCGACAGCCCGGCGTCTTTCTCGGTGAGCCGGGGCAGCGAGTAGCGCAGCTGCGCCAGCTCGACCTGCAGCTTGCCGTCGCCGCTGCGCGCCCGTTGAGCGAAGACGTCGAGGATTAGCTGCGTACGATCGATCGCCTTGAGGCCGGTGGCGTCCTCGAAGGCGCGCGCCTGCGCCGGCTTGAGGTCGATGTCGAAGATCGCGACCTCGGCGTTGCGGCGCATCGCCTCGAGAACGATCTCCTGCAGCTTGCCGCGCCCGACGACGGTCTTCGGGTGGATGCGGCGGCGACGCTGGCGCGAGGTTCCGGCGATGACGACGTCGGCCGAGCGCACCAGCTCGAGGGTTTCGGCGAAGTGATCGTCGTCGGGCCGGATGCCGATCACCAAGGCGCGCTCGGCGCCGGCGGCGCCGGCGCTGCTGCGAACGGCGCGGGCGAACTCGTTTTCGAGCGCCGCGATCGTCGATTGAAAGTCGAGGTCCAGCTCCTGGACGTTGCGCGCCCGGGCGTGCAGAAACGGATCGAGCGGACCGCCGCCGTGCTCGGCGTCGGGGACCGCGCCGGTGCCGGCACCGGGGGCGCCTCCGTTACCGGAGACGTCGTCGTCGTCGGCGACCAGCGCCGACGGATCGAGGTAAGCGACCTCGACGCGACCGGGACGGCCGTTGCCGGTGACCTCGACCATGGCGACCATGTCGAGGCGCAGCAGCGCCAGGTCGTTGAGGTCGTCAGCGGTCAGCGGTTCGCCCTTGAGGTGGGTATGGACGAGCCGCAGGCCGCGAAATCGTCCCGCCCGCCCCCGCAAGCGGCCGATATCCGGAAGCATGAGCTGGGCCGCGTCGCCGACGATGACGTTGCGGATGGCGCCGTCGCGGCTGACCAGGACGCCGACCTGTCGTCCCAACTCACCGGAGATCTCGGCGAGGTGGCGGGCGAGCTCGGCGGAGACGACTTCGCGGGGCGAAACGCGGCGGCGGTAGGTGCGTTCCAGGGCTTTGCGCTGGGAGGGCTGCAGACCCTGCGTATTGCCGTGGATGACGTGTCTTGAAATGGAAGGCCTCCCTAGCGCAACCAGACCCGTCACACTCTCACCACGGCCTGCTTGCGAGCTTCCGAAGAACGTTCCGGGAGCTCTTTGGAACCCCGTTAGCGGTGCACCACGCGATCGAAGCGACGCAACAATAGTCCCACAGCCGCGACGTTGACCACCAATCCGGCGACCAGGTAAACACCGTAGGGCCGACCGTCGGCGGCCAGCCAGACCATCTTCATCGGCCAATACGCCGGCACGATTCCGAACAGCAGTTGAGCGGGTAGGGGCACGAAGTAGGCGACGACGGGCAGTATCTGCACCGCGTTCATCAGCTTCATCATAGCGAACCCGGTGACCTTATTCTCGGTGAATGAGGCGAGGAACAGCGCCATGAACGGCGCGCCGAACGCGGCCAGCGCGGCAGCCGCCGCGAGGTCGAGAAAGGGAAGTGGGCGTTCTCGGCCATGGCCAAGAGGGTCAGCGAAGCGACCTTGGCTCCGAGGTACTCGCTGACGCGCAACGGCGACGCTGCGAGCGCCGGCAACGTGCCTTCGCTCTTTTCGAGGAGCACCAGGGCGGCGACGAAGTAAAAGGTCGTCATCAGGACGTTGAGGGCGAGGGCGGCGGGAACCAGCAGCGGCAGGTTGACGAGCCACTCGTCCGGGATCTGGCGCAGCAAACGGACGTAGAAGAGGGCCACAAACCCACCGACGAAGTAGAAGCCACAACGGAACTGCAACATGGTGTCCTTGCGCACCGAATGGGCAAAGCGCCTCATGTCAGGGCCTGACCCGTGACCTCGATGAAGACGTCGTCCAACGTCGCCTCCAGGCTGTGGGTCGTCTCGATGCGGTTGTGGCGCAGAACATCGAGGAAGCGCTGATTGTCGGCGAGGTTGTCGAGGTCGAAGTCTTCACGATCGGCGGCGGCGGCGCCGGCGGCGACGAACTCGACGCGAACGGTTCGGCGGCCGTGTTTCAGCTTGAGATTGGGCGGCGAATCGATGAGCGCAATCTTGCCGTCGACAATGAACGCGACGCGGTCGCAGAGCTTGCCACGGCGGCGGGCTGCGCCTGGATCGCCTTCAGCGAATCACCGTGGATCCAGCTGACCCCGCCCAACGTGGTGGCCGGTAGCGGCGAGGTCCACTTCGTGGTGGCGGCCAACGTCTCCAGCGTTCCTCGCGCCGGCGCCCTGAATATTGCCGGCGACGCGGTGACCGTGACCCAGGACGTGGCGACCGATTGTGACTACGAGATCGTCCCGGCGAGCGAGAATTTCTACATGCTCGGCGGGGTCGGCCGCATCAACGTCACCGCGAGGAACGACTGCAGCTGGACCGTGGTGAGCAACGCTTCCTGGATCTCGTTGGCGGGTCCCGAGCGCGGAACCGGCTCCAGCGTCGTGACCTATGTGGTCGAGGAGAACAGGACCGGGCGGCAGCGCAGCGGAACCATCACGCACGAACCTCAAGGTCGAGAGCAGCATGCAGGGTGGCTTCTTGAAGTCGGCGATGCGCAGCATGCTGGGTGGTGAGTCATTCTTCGTCAATACGTTCACCGCTCAGGGCGGGCCCGGTCAGATTTCCTTCGCCCCGAGCCTGCCCGGCGATATCATCACGGTGGCGGTGAGCGGTGAGCTGTTCGTCCAGTCGGGGTCCTTTCTGGCCAGCGAAATGGGCATCGACATCGAGACCAAGTGGGGCGGGGCGACATCGTTCTTCTCGTCGGAAGGCCTCTTTCTGCTCAACTTGAAGGGCTCGGGGCAGGCGCTGGTCAGCTCGTTCGGCGCCATCCACAAGATGACCCTCGACGGCACCAACGACGTGATCATCGACACCGGGCACGTGGTGGCCTTCGAGCCCACCGTTCAGTGGAAGGTCAAGAAGGTGGCGGGGTTCATCACCTCGTTGATGAGCGGCGAGGGATTGGTGTGCGAGTTCTCGGGCGCCGGCGATGTCTGGCTGCAGACGCGCTCGAACCAGGCGTTTCTCGACTGGCTGGTTCCCCGCCTGCCGACGGCCCACACCAGCAGCGCCGGCCGCGACACGCTCGCGCCGCGAATCTTCTCGGCCAGCGTCGCCTCGGCGCTCTTTGGCCC
>JADFNY010000307.1 GCA_022563115.1 Acidobacteriota bacterium
GAACGGGTCCTTAGTGCGGTCCGCGGCGCCGGAGTAGCGGGCGATCTCGATCGGGCCCGAAAGGGTTCGGAACGACATGCGGCCGGTAAACAGGCGCGCCAGGATGTCCCCGATCAGCGCCGTCTGCCGGCGGATCTCCGTGACCGATTGCCCCATCGCCCCGACGAAGCTGAATCTGCGCAATTCGATTTCTTGCAGACGACGAACGCCCACGGCGGCGCCGCCGCCTTGGTCTTCGGGACGGGGCGCCGGCGTGATCGTGAATTCCTTCTTTGTGCCGCCGCGGTCGACGACGAAGTCCACCGGGATCCCGGGGTTGGCGGTGACGATGTCCGTGAGCTCGGCCCAGTGCGTCACCGGCGTGCCATTGATCTCGACGAAGCGGTCACCCGGCTCGAGGCCGGATGCTGCGGCTGGGCTGCCCTCAAGCAGCGATTCCACGATGGGCGCGAAGCGCGGCCAGGCGCCCAACCATCCCTGGTCGGACGAGCCACGGCGCTCCGGTGTTACGGAGATGACCCGTGTTCCGGAGTCGTTTTGCACCGTGAGGTCGATCTCCTGGCCGCCGGAGATCAGCACCTGGAGCTCGAACTCCTGCCAGTTCTCCATCGGCTCGCCGTCCACGGCGACGATCAGGTCATCGCGGGCGAGCTCGGTCGCGGCCGCTGGCGAGCCCGGTTCGATCGACCCAACCACGACCGGTTCGCGGCGGTAGGTTTCGACCTGGATCCCGCGCGTGAACACCATCGTCAGGAGCACGAACGAGAGCACCACGTTCATCACCGGCCCGTTCAACAGCACGAAGAAGCGCTGGTACTTGGGGCGCGACAGGAATTCGTCGGGCTCGCCAGTGCTCTCTTCGTCGGGGCTCTCGCCCTTCATCTTGACGTAGCCGCCGAGCGGCAGGGCGCACACGCGGTAGTCGGTGTCACCGCGGCGGAAGCCGAACAAGCGGGGGCCGAAGCCGAGGGCGAAGACATCGACACGGATGCCGAAGAACTTGGCGGTGGCGAAGTGGCCAAACTCGTGCACGAAGATCATCACGCCGAGCACGAAGATGAGGGCAAGTGTGTTGGTCAGAATGTCGAACATGATTTTCTAACTGTAGCAGGGGGCGTGGTGAGGCGGCCAACTCGGGGATCCGCCGGTAGTGTCCTGATCCATGAGGACACTGCCAATGAACCGTCCGGGTTCCTTTACCCACCCAGGTGACGTTGTGCCTCAGAGCGGGCGGCGGCGTCGGCCGCGAAGATCGTCTCGATGCTGGTGGCGGCGGTGACGTCGCAGGTGTCGAGGACCTCGGCGACGACCGGAACGATGCGGTCGAAGGCGAGTCGGCCTTCGAGAAACGCGGCCACCGCTACTTCGTCGGCAGCGTTGAGGATTGCGGTTGCCGTACCGCCGGCGTCCAGCGCCCGCCGAGCCAGCCCGAGGGCCGGATAGCGCTCGGGTTCGGCCGGCTCGAAGGTCCACGGGGCGCTGGCGACCAGGTCGAGCGGCTCGACCGCGGCGGCCCACCGCGCCGGGTACGACAAGGCGTTTTGAATCGGCAGCCGCATGTCGGTGGGGCCGGCGTGGGCGATCATCGAGCCGTCGACCAACTCGATGAGCGAATGAACGATGCTCTGCGGGTGAACGACGACCTCGATCTTCTCGGCCGGCAGGTCGAACAGCCAGTGGGTCTCGATGACCTCGAAGCCCTTGTTCATGAGGGTGGCGGAGTCGATCGTGATGCGCGGGCCCATCTTCCATGTCGGGTGCTGGAGGGCACGTTCGGGGGTGACGCCGGCGAGTTCGTCGGCGCTCCAACCGCGGAACGGGCCGCCGCTGGCGGTCAACACGAGCCGCCGCACCTCGGCAGTCTCGGTGCCGCGAAGGCACTGGTGCAGGGCGTTGGGCTCCGAATCGACGGGAAGGACCGTCGCTCCGTTGGCCCGCGCCGCCGCCATGATCAGCTCTCCCGCCATGACCAGCGACTCCTTGTTGGCCAGCGCCACATCGATGCCGCGTGACACCGCCGCGTGGGTTGCCGAGAGGCCGGCGGCACCGACCACCGCGTTCAGGACGACGTCGGCGGCGGCGCCGGTGGTTGCTAGCATCAGTCCGTCGTCCCCCCAAACAACCTCGGGGGCTTCCGCACCGAGGAGATCTCGTAGCGCCTGCGCCGCGGATTCCGTCGCCAGCGAGACGACTGCGGGCTTCCATTGCCTGACCTGATCGGCGAGGAGCTCGTGGTTGGAGCCGGCGGCGAGCGAGGCGACCTCGAGGCGATCCGGGTGCCGGGCGACGACATCAAGCGCCTGCACGCCGACCGATCCTGTCGAACCGAGAACGGCGACACGCTTGCGGGACATCAGAGGAGCCCGAGATACACGGCCGCGTAGAGCATCGCGCCGGCGAACAGCAATCCGTCGAGACGGTCGAGGATGCCGCCGTGTCCCGGCAGGATGCCGGAGGAGTCTTTGGCATCCGCGGCGCGCTTGAGCGCTGACTCGAACAGATCACCGGCCTGGCCGACGGCGCCCAGCAGCAGCCCGACGGCAAGCCCGACGGGCCAGGTGGCGCCGTCGATCCAGAAATGAACGACGAAAGCCCCGCCGACGCTGCTGCCCGCGAGCCCGAACAGGGTTCCTTCGATGGTCTTGTTGGGCGACAGATTGGGGGCTAACGGGCGGCGGCCGAAGAGGCTGCCGCCATAGTAGGCGGCGATGTCGCCGCTGCATATGGCCGCGAACAGCAGGACGATCAGCGCGATGCCCTGGGCTTCGTAGCGCAGGGCAACATGGAAGCCCGGCAGCACACCCAGCCAGCAGATTCCCCCGACCGTGCCGATCGTACGGCGTACGGCGAGGGTGGGGTGTTGGCGTCCCGCCGCCAGCGCCAACGTGGCCGACAACAGGAGTGTGACGCCGACGACGACGATCGGTGCGCGCGGATCGGGGGCGGCGAACGAGGTGGCGCAGGCGATCGACAACGGCGCCCCGAAGCCGTGCAGGGGGGTTGCTCCGGCCTCGGCGGCCAAGCCCGCGTATTCGCTCCAGGCGAGGGCGAGGAATAGGGCGAGGACAACCACGAACGCGATCGGCGGCAGCCACAGCGCGATCGCCAGGATCGACAGCAAGACGATGGCTGTCAGGACTCGGATCAAGGCTCGGTGGGCTCAGGCGTCGCCGGCCTCGACGCTTCCGTAGCGTCGCTCCCGGCGTTGGAAATCGACGATCGCCCGCAGCAGGTCGAGGCGGCGGAAGTCCGGCCACAGCTTCTCTGTGACCCAGATCTCCGCGTAGGCGATTTGGTAGAGGAGGAAGTTCGAGACCCGCAGCTCTCCGCTGGTACGGATCAGCAGGTCGAGCTCGGGGAGGTCGTGGGTGTAGAGGTACTCGCAGAGTCTGTCCTCGTCGATCTCGGCGGCTTCGATCTTGCCGGCCGCGACGTCGGCCATGACACCGCGCAGGGCGTCGATGATTTCCGAGCGGCCGCCGTAGTTCAGCGCGATGACGAAACGCATCCCGGTGTTTGCCGCCGTCGCCACGGTAGCGGCGCGAACGTCGCGCTGGACCTTCATCGGCAGCCCATCCAGTCGCCCGATGGCGTTGAAGCGGATCGAGTGCTTCAGCAGCATCGGCAGCTCCCGCGCCAGGTACTCCTTCAGCAGCTCCATGAGGGCGTCGATCTCGGATTGCGGACGCTTCCAATTCTCGACCGAGAAGGCGTAGAGGGTCAGGGCGCCGATGCCGGCACGCGCCGCCGTTTCAACGACTTCGCGCACGGCGCTGATTCCGGCGCGGTGACCCTCGATCCGCGGCAGGTCGCGCTGGCCGGCCCATCGTCCGTTGCCGTCCATGATGACGGCGATCTGGCGCGGCAGCCGGGTCCAATCGATGTGGTCCACCAGCTCGATCGCATCGGCGCTCGAGCCGATGTACTCGAGCAGATCGCTCGGGGCGGCGGCGATCTCGGTGCGCGGGCTCAAGGGGTTTCCTCGGCGGCATAGCCGCTAGGGTGGGCCGAGCGCCAGCGCCAGGCGTCCGAGAGGATCGCGGTGATGTCGACAGAGGTGCGCCAACCGAGCTCGGTGGCGGCCCGCGTCGGGTCGGCTACCAGGTGGGGCGGGTCGCCGGCGCGCCGGCCGACGAGCGCCGACGGAATCGATGCCCCGGTGACCTCTCGTGCCAGGTCAATCATCTCCAGGACGCTGTGGCCGGTGCCCGTTCCGAGGTTGTAGACGGCGCCGTGTTTGCCCGCCGCCAAATGCTCGAGAGCGGCGATATGGGCGGCGGCCAGATCCATGACGTGGATATAGTCGCGAACCCCGGTGCCGTCCGGGGTCGGGTAGTCGGTCCCGAACACCGAGACACGGTCACGCCGGCCGAGCGCGGCGTCGAAGAGGATCGGGATCAAGTTGCTGGCCGGCGTCTTGTCCTCACCGAGCGAGCCGTCCGGATGTGCTCCGGCGGCGTTGAAGTAGCGCAACGAGATCGTTCGAATCGGGTAGGCGGATTCGTACGCCTGCATGGCCAGGTCGACGGCCAGCTTGCTGGCGCCGTAGGGGTTGGCCGGGTCGGGGCACACGTTCTCGTCGATCGCAGCGGCCTCGGGGCAGCCATAAACGGCGCAGGTCGAGGAGTGAACGAGAAACGGAATCTCGCGGGCCACCATCCAGTCCATCAGGTCAAGGCTGCAGCTCAGGTTGGTTCGGTAGTACAGACGGGGATCCCGAACCGATTCCTCCACCGAGCACTTGGCCGCCATGTGCATGACGGCGTCGAAGCCATGGTCGCCGGCGGCGGCGTCGAGGGTGGTCGTGTCGCCACAGTCGCAGACGTGAAGCCCGACGCCGG
>JADFNY010000308.1 GCA_022563115.1 Acidobacteriota bacterium
CGAGAATATCGACTACACGTAATGACTGTAAATTGTGCTCAAAGCCTCCCTGACCACGCATGCAACCATTTAATGCATCTTGTCCGGCATGACCAAATGGCGTGTGTCCCAAATCATGTGCAAGACAAATCGCCTCGGTCAAATCTTCATTGAGCGACAGGGCTCGTGCGATAGTCCTGCCTATTTGTGATACTTCGATGGAGTGAGTCAGACGTGTCCGAAACATATCGCCTTCATGGTTAACGAATACTTGTGTCTTGTATTCAAGCCGGCGAAACGCATCGGCGTGAACGATCCGATCTCGGTCGCGCTGAAACGCAGTACGGTATTCATGCTCAGGCTCCGGATGGCGCCTGCCCTCGGAGTTCTCGGGGCGCGCCCCGTAGGGAGCCAGCTCCAGGGAACCGTGCAGCTGGCTCATCAAAAACTCCTCTCGGGCCCGGCACTACCCCCGCCACCGCGCGGATGCATCTTTAAACCATACACCGCCAAGCGGGCTCGTAACGTTGACCCGGAGGTGGGCGCCGGGCTACTCTGAATCTGTGGTCCCCGCCATTATTTACCCCTTTCCGTCCCGGCTGCAGGCTCGGTCACCGACAGGTGAAGCCTGAGACAGGGGTAAGGCAGATGATGCGTCGAAAAGCGTTTCGTTGGATGGCCGCCGGTGCCGGATTCCTTTTTGTCGTTCACCCCACTGGGGCGTCCGCCGTCCAAGGCGCGCCCGCGCAAGCACCGTCGTCGGTGCAGGAACCCGCCGCGTCGAACGAGATTCCCGCGCGGCTGCGCTACCTCGAAGGCACGGTCACGGTGCAGCGAGCCGCCGCCGGCGAGACCGAAGCCGCGGCCATCAACCTGCCGCTCGGCACCGGCGATCGTGTCTGGAGTTCGGACGACGGCCGTGTCGAGCTCATGTTCGAGGACGGCACATCGATCTGGATGGACGCCAACACTACCCTCGACCTGGTGAGTTTGCGGCCGCGTAACGGCCTCGAGGGCGTCATCCTGCGCCTGTGGACGGGGAGCGTCTTCGTCCATCGCCCCGTACCCGCCACCGGTGCGCTGCAACCATTACGGTTCGACGCCCCGTCGGGCACCGTGCGTCTCGACGAGCCCGGGCTATTCCGTCTCGACCTCGACCAGGACCAAAGCCTCTGGCTCTCGGTCTACGACGGGGCGGCGGTTCTCGACGCCGGCGGGCTCGCCGAGCGCGTTAGTGCCGGGCAACGGACGCTGGCGCAACTCGACAGCGCCCCGGCACGAGCTGTCGCCTTCAACACGGCGGAGGCGGATGCGTTCTCGAGCTGGCGTGACGAGCGAATGCTGCTGTACGCGTCGTCGTACCGGTACGTGCGCGAACGCGACTACGTTCCCCAGACCATCGTCCGCTACGCCGCCGATCTGGAACCCTACGGAGGCTGGAGCTACCACCCAACCTACGGCTCGTGGTACTGGAAACCGTACGCCGCCGTGTCGTGGTCGCCCTACCGTCACGGCCGCTGGGTGTACACCTACGGCGGCTGGTCGTGGGTTCCCGCCACCCCGTGGGCCTACGTAACCACGCACTACGGCCGCTGGCACCACAGCACCTACGGCGGCTGGATGTGGTTTCCCGGCCGCGTCTGGACGCCGGCGAGCGTGCATTGGTACGTCGGTACCGGCTACGTCGGCTGGGTGCCGCTCAACTACTACGGGCGGCCGGCGGTGAGCTTCGGCATGCACTTCGGGGGTGGCAGCTTCGGGGTCAGCTTCGGCTACGGCGGCTACGATCCCTACTATCCGTACTACCGCAACCCGGGCTACTACGGCTACGGCGGCTACCATGGATTCGGCGGTCACTACGGCTACGGTGGACACTATGGCTACGGTGTTCGCTATGGCTACGACGGACGCTATGGCTATGGCTACAACCGGCCGATTCCATATTATGGCGGCCGCCGGGGGACCGGGGTCCAAGTCGGCCCGATCGGATCGGCGTCTCGCACCGGGCGGGTCGTCAACAACGCCGGGTACTCGTCCGGACTCGGCGACGCCTGGACGGTGGTTCGCTCCGAGGATTTCGGGGCTCGCAACGTAGGGCGAGCAGCGGTGGCACGTTCGGCGCTGCCGCGCGGGCTGGATCAAGAGTCGAAGGCGTTGGTGTCGGGGACGCTGCGCGCCCGGCGTCCAGCGACCCTGATCCCCCGCCAAGCCCGCAGAGCGACGGCGCCAACGACGCTCTCGGGCCGGCGCGCCGTCCCCTCCGGCGGAACCTCGCACATTGCGCCCAGCGCGGGCCGCAATGCCGGCAACACGCTCACCCCCGGAGCGCAACGACGGTCCGCGACGCCACGGCTCGATAGCGCCACCCTCGGAACGGGCGGCGTGAGCACCGCGGGTTCGACCGCGGCGCCACGGCGTGCCGTTCCGACCACCAGCCAAGCACAGCGCCATGACGTGAGCGGTGCGGTTCGGGCCCCGATGTCCGGCCGGTCCCGCAGCTCCACCACAGCCACCCGAGCGACGCGCGCCCCGAGTCGGAGCACCACCCGGCGGGCAGCGCCGCGCAGCGCGACCGTCGCGCCACGGGCCACCGACCAGGCGGTCACCGGAGCGGTGCGGCGCGCCATGACACCGTCGAGAACCCGGAGTCGCACTCCCTCATCGGCGACCAGGCGGTACCCGACCGTCCGGAGTAACGCTCCGACGACCGCTGGCGCTACCCGCGATCCGCCGACCCGGCGCGTAGCGCCTTCCTCAGGGGCGACCCGCTACCCGACGACGCGCCGGGCCCTGCCGTCGAGCGCGGCAGCACCCCGCGCGATGACGCCATCGCGCTCGGCTTCACGCCCATCCGCGGTCCGTGTTCCGGCGCGCTCGAGCGGTCGCTCTTCCCCGTCGGTACGCTCGGCAACCCGTTCACGGTCCGCACCAACCGTGCGCATCGCGCCGCGAGCTCGACCCTCGGGGGCTCGCTTCGGGCCATCGGTTCGCCCTGCGGCACCACCGCGTTCGAGCGCCGGTTCCACACGTACCGCCGTTCGCCGCACCCGGGGCCGCGGCGGCGCGCCCAAACCTGACGGAGATACCCCTTAACAGGGTGCTGAAGAACTCGCGGCCGTACCGCTCATGGGTCTTGCGGGGCAGAGGCGAGGAGCGAGGAAAAGGCAACGCCTGATGGGTTCTGGGGCCCACCGCAACGCTTGCGTTCACCCATAGCGTCAATTACCATCGGCCTTGTCTGGAGGGTGAGTTCTCACCCTCGTTCCATCAGGAAATTCCGGGGAATGAAGGTCGAAAGTCACAAGTTCGAGATCGAAACCCACGAGCGGCTCGATCTCGTGGACCTCACGCAAAAGGTTCGCGAGCTCTTCAACGGCTCGATGGTCAAAGAAGGCGTGCTGTACCTGCACTCAATGCACACCACGACGGCCATCATGATCAACGAGTGGCAGGACGCGCTCATCCACGACCTGAAGTTGTTCCTCCAGGATATCGTCGACGACAAGGACTACTTCTGGCACAACGACCCGGAGCATAGCGACTGCGTTCGCGGCAACGCTGCGTCGCACCTGCGCGCGGCGGTGCTGTCACACAACGTGATGGTGCCGATCGAAGACGGCAAGCTCGTCCTCGGGCAGTGGCAGAGCATTATCTTCGCCGACCTCGGCGGACCCCAGCAGCGTTCGATCGTCGCCCAGATCATCGGCGAGTAATGCGACCGATCAGTTCGAGCTCGGCCAGACCCGTTGGCCGACCTCCAGGCTGACCCGATCCTTGAACGACTCCCAGGTGAAGTGCCGATGGGTGATCTCGGGCTCGTCGACGGTCCAACACCACAGCACGTTGGGGTCGGGTGAGCGGAAGTCGACGGTGAAGATTCCCTTCGGGTCGGCGCCCAGTTCCAGGATCGCTTCCTGCCACTCGCTCAGGATCTCGCGGGTCTCGTCCCGGAGGCGTTCGACCGCCTCCGGATCGTCTTCGTCATAGTCCTGGCGCACGTCGTCGAGGCGTTCCTGGACCCTGGCGGTGATGCGTGCGACCTTGGGGACCGCACTGTTGGCTTCTTCGAGGGTGAAAATGCGATACGGATACATGATTGAGCGTTCGTGTAATCTCCCGCGAACAAGGAGTTTTTCAGAGACGCGCCAACGCTGGCGCCAAAATGTCGGGCGGGGCACGCGGTCCCCTTGCAGGCTGACGCCAAGAATCTTATCATCGAGCGGTCCGCAGTAGCCTGTCCGGGCGGGCGGGGTCAGCCCCCACACCCGACCCCCCGCTCGAGGGATTCCGGGAGCCACCCACCGCCCACCCCACCGGAATCCCCTCGTCTACCGACCGGCGCAGGGGGCGCACGCCGCTTCGAGGGCCCGGCAACAAGGGAGACGAAGATGAAGTTTCAGGCCTTCGAGATGGAGCGCTGGCAATCCACCTACGAGCACGCGGTTCGCTTCAATCTCTCGGAGAGCGGCGTCGAGCCACTGACCCTCGGCGAGCTCGTCGAGATCGCCGGCCTGGACGCCGACGAGTTCCACCGCACGCTCATCGAGTACAACCCGTCGGACGGCTCGCCGGCCCTGCGCGCCGCCATCGCCGATATGTACGCGGGAGCAATGCCGGGCAACGTTCTGGTGACCAACGGCGGATCCGAAGCCAACTTCGTGATCACGTGGTTACTTTGCGACCCGGGCGACGAGCTCCTCTACGTCGCCCCCACCTACATGCAGGTGCCGGGCATGGCGGCGAACTGGGGGTGTACGGCTCGCCCTTGGCATCTGCGCGAAGATGCGGGATGGCAGCCTGATCCCGATGAGCTCTCCGCGCTGGTCACCGACGCCACGAAGCTGATT
>JADFNY010000018.1 GCA_022563115.1 Acidobacteriota bacterium
CCTCGAGGGCGGCTACGACGCCGGCGCCGTCGACGCGATCGCCGAAGGGCTACGCAGCCCTTCGGCGGTGGGCCGCAAGGCGCTTTTGGTGCGCATTCCGCCGATCGAGCGCGATGGCCCGGAGGTGACCCGATCGCGGGTGCGGGAGATCCTCGACACGGGGGCCGACGGTGTCGTATTTCCGCACATCGGAAGCCCGGAAGAAGCTCGCCTGGCGGTGAGCTTCATGACCGAGGCCGGCGCCGATCTGTGGTCGTCTTCGAATCCCGCTGGCGAGAAGATCGCCATGATCATGATCGAGGACCCCGATTCGCTGTCGCGGGTCGAAGAGACGGCCACCGTCCTGGGCATCGGTGTCCTCGCCTGCGGCATCGGCAGCCTCACCGGTGCCCTCGGCGGCGACCGCGAGGCGGCGGAGGCCGGGAATCAGAGGGTGCTGGCCTCGGCCAAGAGGATCGGCGCCGCCGACATGATCACCGCTACTTCGAACGACGTCGCCGGACGCGTCGAGGAGGGCTTCCTGGCCCTGCTCATGCAGGGCGCGAGCGCCGACCAAGCCATCGAGATCGGTCGCGCGGCGGCAGGACGCTAGCAGGTCGTGGTGAACGTGTGACGGGCACGTTCACGGCACCCTGCTAGGGGTCGCGGTTGTCCCGAACACGCGGCGGAAGGTAGATTCCTGTCCCGTCCTCGTCGACGACGGGTACTAACCGAGGGAGGCTTCCCGTGAAGAACACCCGTATCTTGTTGCTTGTGGTCCTGCTGGTCGCGCTGGGCTCCAGCGTCGGATGGGCGCAAGACGCCCAGATGACTTTCTTTATCACCAGCGCCGGTTCCGGCAACGGCGCCGACCTTGGTGGCCTGGAGGGCGCGGATCGTCAATGCCAGGCGCTCGCGTCGGCGGTCGGCGCCGGTGACAAGACCTGGCGTGCCTACTTGAGCACCACCGGGTCCGGCGGCGTCGACGCCCGCGACCGTATCGGGCCCGGTCCCTGGTACAACTTCAGCGGCGTCATGGTGGCCGAGACCCTCGACGCGCTCCATGGTGACAACAACCTCACCAAGGAGACGATCCTCACCGAGAAGGGCAACGTGTCGAACGGTCGCGGCGACGACCCCAACATGCACGACATCCTGACCGGTTCCGGTCTCGACGGAACGGCGCCGGCGGACGAGGGTGACACGACGTGCGGAAACTGGACCAGCAGCGGGGAGGGCAGCGCCCTCGTCGGCCATCACGATCGGCAGGGTGGCGGTGCCAACCCGACGTCGTGGAACTCGGCGCACGCCTCCCGCGGCTGCAGCCAGGAGAATCTCCAGGCGACCGGCGGCAACGGGTTCTTCTACTGCTTCGCGACCCGGTAGCGAAGCCCCGCCGCAACGGCGCCCCCGGGAGTTTTTCAGCACGCAGCTAGACAGAGAAAGGCCCCGCCCGACTTGCCGGGCGGGGCCTTTTCGTCAGCGCTTGTCAGCCGGCCAAGCAGAGACGTAGTCGGAGCCGGGCGGTATCGACCCCATGCCCATGAAGATGAACTTCTGCACCCGCTTACCCTCGTAGGTTTCGGTCGTGTAGATGTTGCCCTGCGAGTCGGTGTCGATGCTGTGCACGGCGAAAAACTGGCCGGGCTGGCGGCCGCCGTCGCCGAAGCTGTAGAGGATCTCCATGCTGGCGCGATCGATGACGTAGACCCTCATGTTCTGGCCGTCGGCCAGGTACAGGAAACGCTGCTCGTCGTCGGGAGAGAAGGCGATGTCCCAGGTCGAGCCCTGCGATAGCGTCTCGGGGGCGATGATCACCTCGTTGACGAACGTGCCGTCGGGCTGGAAGACCTGGATTCGGTCGGCGGCGCGGTCGCAGACGTACAGCAGGCGGTCGTTGGACATGTCGGCGCAGTGCACCGGCCCGCGGAACTGCCGCGCCGGCGGGTCGCCCGGAACGTAGCTCCCTTGGTTGGAGGCTACCTCGTCGTCGGGCTCGTTGCCGTAGGCGCCCCAAAGGCGCTTGAACTCGCCGCTGTCGGCGTCGAGGACGATGACACGGCGGTTCAGGTAGCCGTCGGCCAGGTAGACCTCGTTTTCCACCGGGTCGACGAACACTTTGGCGATGCGGCCGAAGTTCTCGGTGTCGAAGCTATTGCGCTGCGCCCGGCCGCCGCCTTCCGGGAGCCTGGCACCCTTGCGGCCCACCTGCATCAGGAACTCCCCGGCTCTGGAGAACTTCAAGAGGTGCGAGTCCGAACCGCCGTTGCCGCCGATCCAGACGTTGTCCATGTGGTCGACCTCGATGCCGTGATTCGAATCGGGCCACTCGTACTCACCCGATTCGACCGGGCCGCCCCACGAATCGACCAGGTTGCCGTCCGGGTCGAATTCCAGGATGGGCGGGGCCGGAACACAGCATTCGCTCACCGGCGGGTCCTGCGCGGCGCCAACCTCGGTGCGAGCGGCGAACTGGTCGGGGGTGTTACGGTGAACGATGTACACGTGGTCGCGTGAATCGACCGCGACGCCGATGGTGGCACCGAGGAGCCAGTGGTTCGGTAGCGGCTTGGGCCAGAAGGGATCGACCTCGAACAACGGCACCTCGTCGGGGGCCGCGGCGGCGATCGCCGCGGCTCCGTTTGCGGGCGCCGTCGCCGCCCCCGCTCCCGCGGGTTCGGCGGCTCCGTTCGTGCACGCCTGAACGATACCGAGGGCGAAAATCGCCGCCACCATTGCCACGCCAACAAGCAGATTGCGCCTCATGTGATTCCTCCGATGGCCGCCGGTGAGCCCTTTATCGGGCTCAAAGCAGAGCAGTATACTTCCTGTCGCTTCGCTAACCGCGCATAGGCTACGCAGTTTTTCGACGTTCGTCCAGTGAGGAAACGCCGTGATATCGATCCGACGCCGGTTCGTTCGTACCACGCTCGTCGCCGCCATCCTCGCGGCCGCGTCGCTCGCGTTGCCCTCGGTGTCGGTGGCCCACGACATCGCTTCGGACGTCACCATCCAGGCTTTCGTCAAGCCGGATGGGCAGCGGCTCTATTTCCTCGTCCGGGTGCCGCTGGAGGCGATGCAGGACTTCGAGTTTCCGCAGTTCGGCCGCGGCTACATCGACATCGAGGCGGCCGATTCGATGCTGCGCGACGCGGCAATCTGGTGGATCTCCAACAACGTCGACTTGTACGAGGACGGCACCCTCTTGATCGACGAAAAGATATCCGCCGTCCGCATCTCGCTGCCGTCCGATCGGTCGTTTCGCTCGTACGAGGAAGCCTTCGCCAACGTCACCGGCCCGCCGCTGTCCGGGCGCCCTCAGCTGCCCTGGCAGCAGGCCTTGCTCGAGGTGTTGTTCGAGTACCCGATCGAGAACGACGCGGCGCGCTTTTCCATCGATCCGAAGCTCGCCAGGCTCGGCATCCGCACCACCACCGTCGTGCGCTTTGCCGCACCGGACAAGCCGGAGCGGGTCTACCAGTTCAGCGGTGACCCCGGACTCGTGAACCTCGATCCGAGCTTTTTCCAGGCGGTCTATCGTTTCGTCGAGCTCGGTTTCTTCCACATCCTCGACGGCCTCGACCACCTGCTCTTCTTGCTCTGCCTGGTGGTCCCGATCCGCAATTTCCGCAAGCTCGTGCCGATCGTCACGTCGTTTACCGTGGCGCACTCGATCACGCTGTTTGCCTCGGCGTTCGCTCTAGCGCCGAGCTCGCTGTGGTTTCCGCCCCTCATCGAGATGCTGATCGCCGTGTCGATCGTGTACATGGCGTTTGAGAACATCGTCGGCGCCAATCTCGATCGCCGCTGGCTGCTAGCCTTCGCCTTCGGCCTGGTGCACGGATTCGGGTTTTCGTTCGTGTTGCGTGAGACGCTGCAGTTCGCCGGCTCGCACCTGATTACGTCGCTGCTCGCCTTCAACCTGGGGGTGGAGATCGGCCAGCTCTTCATCCTGGCGATTGCCGTCCCGGCGCTCGCCTGGGGCTTTCGCCACGTCGTCGCCGAGCGCATGGGAACGATTCTGTTGTCTGCGTTGGTGGCCCACAGCGCCTGGCACTGGATGAGCGAGCGCTGGGGGCAGCTGCGGGCGTATTCGTTCTACTGGCCGGCCCTCGACATGGAGTTGTTCGTCGCCCTGATGCGCTGGGCGATGCTGCTGCTGATCCTGGCGGGGGCCGTTTGGCTGTTGTTCGTTCTGTTCGGGCGGTTTGGGGCGGCGGGCGTTGAGAGCCGGGAGCCATCACCGGCGGAGGAGTAGCGGCGGCCGCTATGGGGCTAGCCCATGGACGTCGGATCGATCTCCCGCTAGGATCCCGAGGTCGAAACCGCCCCCTAACGCGTACTCGGTCTGTCGGAGGCCTGCCATGACACGTTCACGTAGACTCACGTTTCTCGCCACGATTGGGCTCCTGGTTACTTTCGGGGTCGCTGCCTACGGGCAAAACAGCGCTCCCAACGACTACCGGGCCGCAGGGGAGTCCTGGGGAGAGCTCCCGGGCGGCAGGACGTGGGGCGCAACGAGCTCCGTGTTTCCGGCCACGGACGGGAGCGGTGACATCTGGGTCGGCGAGCGGTGCGGGGCCAACAGCTGTGCCGAGGCGCCCGACATCGACCCGATCGTGCGCTTCACCGCGGATGGAGAAGTGGTGACGAGCTTTGGCGCCGGCCTCGTTCGGTGGCCACACGGTATGTTCGTCGACGTCGACAACAACGTCTGGGTTGCCGACGCTTTTGGCATCAGCCTCCGCGGTGGCGACGGAGCCACCGCCGGCCACACGGTCCTCAAGTTCAGCCCCGAGGGTGAACTCCTGTTGACCCTGGGGCAGCCGGGTGTGTCCGGCAGCGGCGAGGACACGTTCCAGCAGCCTTCTGACGTCCTGGTGGCCCCGAACGGCGACATCTTTGTCGCCGACGGCCACGGCGCCGGTGGCAACAACCGCATCGTCAAGTTCTCCAGCGACGGTACGTTCTTGATGCAGTGGGGCGAAACCGGCGGCGAGAACGGCGAGTTTCGCGATCCGCACGCCCTGGCGATGGACTCGCAGGGTCGTCTGTACGTCGGCGACCGCTCCAACAGCCGTCTCCAGATCTTCACCCAGGACGGCGAGCACATCGCCACCTGGACCCAGTTCGGCCGGCCGAGCGGCCTGTTCATCACGCCGGGCGACGTTCTTTACTCGGCGGATTCCGAGTCCAACGCGGGCAGCAATCCGGGCTGGAAACGCGGCATCCGCATCGGCTCGGTGACCGACGGATTCGTAACCAACTTCATTCCCGATCCGAACCCCAACCAGGACACGAGCGGCACGAGCGCCGGCGAGGGCGTCGCGGTGGATGCGATGGGCAACGTGTACAGCGCCGAGGTCGGCCCGCGGAAGATGATGAAGTACGTCAAACGCTAGTTGGCGGGCCTCGTAGCCGCCGCGGCAGTTCCAGGAAGCCGGAGTAGCCGGTACCTTCGAAGCTGCCGGCACAGCTTTCGGAGAGTTCTGCGGCACCTGCATGAGGTGTCACCGCCAGTACCGTGAGCGCGACGTGGACGGCGACTGGCAGATCAAGAGTCGGGATCCTGACCGCGATCTGACGATCCGGCGATCGGCGGCGTGCTGAGGGCACCCTGCTAAAATATCGGGGCGGGAACGCCGCGGCTTGGCGTTCCCGCCCCCGTTCTTTTTTGCCTGCACCACTCTGCCTCCATGATCTCCGTATCCGGCCTCACCAAATCCTTCGGCAGCCAGACCCTGTTCGCCGACGTCGCGTTTCGGCTTAACGTCGGCGAGCGCTATGGGCTGGTGGGTGCCAATGGCTCCGGCAAGACGACGTTGATGAACATTCTCGCCGGTGAGGAGGAATCCAACGGCGGTGCGGTGTCGGTCGCCAAGCGACTCAAGCTCGGTGTGCTGCGGCAGGATCAGTTCATCTACGAGGACGAGGAGATCCTCGGCGTCGCCATGATGGGCAACCAGGAGCTGTGGGACGCGATGGTCGCCAAAGAGGTCCTGCTCGAGGGCGCCGAGGAGGAATTCGATGCCGATCGCTACTCCGAGCTCGAGGAGATCGTGCAGCGTCATGATGGCTACGCGGCCGAGGCTCGCGCCGCGGAAATCCTCGAAGGGCTCGGTTTGCCCACCGAGGTCCACCGGCAGCCACTTTCGACGCTCTCTGGTGGCTTCAGGTTGCGCGTCTTGCTCGCCCAGGTGCTCGCCGGTTCGCCGGACATCCTGTTGCTCGACGAGCCGACCAACCACCTCGACATCCTGTCGATCCGCTGGCTCGAAAAGTTCCTGCAGGAGTTCGCCGGTCCCGCTCTGGTGATCTCGCACGACCATCGCTTCCTCGACAACGTTTGCACCCGCATCCTCGACATCGACTACCAGACGGTGACGCTGTACACGGGTAACTACAGCCGTTTCGTCGACGCCAAGGTGGCCAACCGCGAGCGCCGCGAGAAGGAGATCCGCAAGCGCGAGAAGGAGATCGCGCACCACCAGAAATTCGTCGATCGTTTCCGCGCCAAGGCCTCGAAGGCGCGCCAGGCGCAGAGCAAGGTGCGGATGATCGAAAAAAAGGCGGAGGATCTCGAGGAGTTGCCGCAGAGCTCGCGTCGTTACCCGAGCTTTCGGTTCGAGCAGCGGCGCCCCAGTGGTCGCGACGTTCTCACCATCGAGGGGATACAGAAGGCGTTCGGCGACAACGAAGTGTTGCACGGTGTCGACTTGAGGGTGCGGCGCGGCGACCGCATCGCCATCATGGGACCCAACGGTATCGGCAAGTCGACGTTGCTCAAGATCGTCATCGGCGAGCTCGATGCCGATGATGGCGAGGTCGAGTGGGGGTACGAAACCCATCCCGGGTACTTTGCCCAGGACCACAGGGACCATTTCGATTCGCCCCAGCAGACCGCCGAAGCGTGGATCTGGGACATCTGCTCGGGAGAATCGATCGGCTTCGTTCGCAACCAGCTCGGCCGCGTCTTGTTTTCCGGTGACGAAGCCAAGAAGAAGCTAGCGGCCCTATCCGGCGGCGAGGCCACGCGGCTCGTGTTCTGCCGGTTGGCGATCCAAAAGCCGAACGTTCTGGTGCTCGACGAGCCCACCAACCATCTCGACCTCGAGGCGATCGAGGCGCTCGTGGTGGGCTTGAAGAGCTACGACGGCACCTTGCTCTTCGTTTCCCACGACCGCTGGTTCGTCTCCGAGCTCGCCACCCGGATCGTCGAGATCAAGCCCGGCGAGATTCTCGACTATCAGGGTACCTACGAGGAGTACGTTCATTACTGTGGTGATGATCACCTCGACGCCGACACCGTCGTCCTCAAGGCGCGCCGAGAGAAGCGGCAAGCGAAGAAGGCGGCGCGGGAAACCGGCGCCGCCACTGAAGCGGGGCCGGGCGGCAAGAAGGTCGCGTCGAAGAACCAGATCCGCGAGGCTCGCATCCAACGCGACGCCATCCTCGCCAAGATCGAGGTCGCCGAGGACCGAATTGGCGAGATCAACGAGATCTTCTGCGATCCCGGCTACTTCGGAAAGAGCTCGCCCGACGCGGTGCGAGCCCTCGAAGGCGAACAGAACGAGCTGCGCACCGACGTCGAGCACCTCAGCACCGAGTGGGAGAAGGCCGAGGAGGAGCTCGCGGCGCTCGCCTAACAGGGTGCTGAAGAACTCCCGGGGGTGCCGCGCATGGGTCTTGTGGGGCAGCGGAGCGCCGACAGCCGACAGCCGTTGACCCGTGGCCCCGCTGCTGTTCCCCGCGCCGGGTCGATCAGCGCTGCAGCGGTACCACCAGGATGGTCTGCGGCTCCCCATAGCCGATGAACGCATCCCCACCTCGGACGCCGATCGTCGCGGTATAGGGCCCCGTTTCGACGAGCGCTCCCTGGCGCCCTCTTCCCCCGCGGTTGCCGCGGTCGCCGCCACCTCCGGCGGGCGCCGCGGGCGGCTCCCGGCGTAGGTTCCAGGTAACGCGCTGCACACCGGCGGCGTCGGGCAGGTCGAGGTATCGTACGTGGTCGCCGTTGGCGTCGGTGATCATGATCACCAGATCCGGTTGCGCCGCCACCGTCTCGTTCAAGTGGTAGGTCAAGGTGGCGCCGAAGGGCGGGTTGGGTTGTGTCTGATCACCCCACACGGAGCGCACCTGGTCGAGCTCGGCGAACATCGGCGTCGGGCGCAACGGAAACAGCCGCGCCGGCCCGGCAAGCGTTTCTTCGTCGACCTCGCGCAGCGCCGAGTAGTCGTCGAGGATGTAGACCCCGCGTCCGAAAGTGCCGACGACGAGATCGTTCCACCGGCGCTGGATGTGCAGGTCGCGCGCCTGGATCTTGGGAATCCCGCCGCGCAACTCGACCCAGTGGACGCCGCCGTCGACGGTGAAATAGACGCCGAACTCCGTGCCGACGAACAGCAGGTCGCCGTCGACGTGATCCTGAACCACCGACCAGGCGCCGGAGCGTGACGGCAGGTCGCCGGTGATGTTCACCCAGGTGCGGCCGCGATCGTCGCTGCGCATCACCCAGGGCCGGAAGTCGCCGTTCTGCCAGTTGTTGAACGTGGCGAAGACGACGTCTGCGTCGCGCACCGAGGCGAACGCGTCGGTCACGTAGCTGCGGTCCGGCAGGCCGGGGATGCTCTCGAGGCGGGTCCAATTCTCGCCGCCGTCCTCGGAGATATGGAACAGGCCGTCGTCGCTCCCGGTGTACAGCAGGCCCTCGACCAGAGGCGACTCGTCGAGTGCCGTGATGACGCTCATGGTGGTCGTGAACAGGTGCAGTCCGACCGCATCTTCGTCCCACACCTTGCCCATGATCGGCAGCTCGCTGCGGTCGAGGTTGCGGGTCAGATCGTCGCTCACCGGCACCCAGTTGTCGCCCCGGTCGTCGCTCCGATAGAGGCGGTGGCCGGCGTAGTAGATCCGTCCCGGCGCGTGCACGCTCACCAGTAGGGGGCTGTCCCAGTGCCAGCGCCCGCGTTCCTGGTTGTCGTCTCGGCCGCCACCCTGGTTGTCGCCCCGGTCGCCGGTAGGCCGGATGCTGACGCTTTGCCCACTCCTCATGTCGAGCCGGTTGAGGGCGCCGTTCTGCGACTGGGCGTAGACGATCTCGGCGTCGTAGGGGTCGAAGTAGGCCTGGAAACCGTCGCCGCCGCCGACCCGGTACCAATCGCTGGTGCGAATGCCGACGGAATTCAGGGTGCGCGACGGGCCGCAGATCGTGCCGTTGTCCTGGGCGCCGCCGCAGACCCGGTAGAAGGGGCGCTTTTCGTCGGTGCTTACCCGATAGAACTGCGACAGCGGCAGGTTGGTGAAGTGTCTCCAGGTATCGCCGCCATCGTAGGTCTCGTAGAGGCCCCCGTCGTTGCCGATCCACATGTGCTGCGGATCGCCCTCATCGAAGACGATCTCGTGGTGATCGACGTGCATGTCGAACGGCATGCGCTCCCACGTCGCGCCCTTGTCGGTGGTGCGCATGATCGGCGACTCGATGTTCCAGACGGTATCGGGACGGTGCGGGTCGACGAAGATCTCGCCGTAGTACTGAGGATCACCGCCCGAGTAGTCGCTCATGCGGGTCCACGAGTCGCCGCTGTTCTCCGAGAGAAAGAAGCCTCCGGCGTCGCCGCGGGCGACGACCAGCGTGTAGACGCGGTCGGGGTTGCGCGCATCGACGCCCAACGCGATACGCCCCTTCTCGACCTCGGGCAGGCCGTTCTCGATGCGCTCCCAGGAGACGCCGGCGTCGGTGCTTCGGAAGATTCCGGCCTCCGGGCCGCCGGCGATTGTCATCGCGTTGCGGCGACGCCGTTGGTACGCGGCGGCGTAGATCACGTCGGGCTCGCCGGGTTTGAAGGCCGCGTCGGTGATGCCGGTATCGTCGCTGACGTGCAAAACGCGCTCCCAGGTCCGGCCTCCGTCGTTGGTCTTGAACAGGCCTCGGTCACCGCCGGCGTTCCACAGCGGGCCGGGCGCCGCCACGTAGACGACGTCGGAGTCGCGCGGGTCGATCAGAATCCTCTGGATCTTCTGCGAGTCAGCCAAACCGACCTGCCTCCAGGTAGCTCCCGCATCGGTCGACTTGTACACGCCGTTGCCCCACGAGGTGCTGCGATTGTGGGTGTTCTCGCCGCTGCCTAGCCAAACGACATTCGAATCGCGAGGGTCCACCACCACGGTGCCGAGCGAGTAGGAAGGGTACTCGTCGAAGATCGGCGTCCAGGTGTTGCCCCGGTTGACCGTCTTCCACAGGCCGCTAGAGCCCACCGTCAGGTACCAGACGTTGGGGTCGTTGGGATCGATTTCGAGGTCGGAGATGCGCCCCGTGGTCAGGCTCGGACCGATGCTGCGGAACTCGAGGCCGCGAAAGACCTCCATCGTCAGACGGTCGGCCGACTGCGCGTACAGCGTCGTGGCGGCGAGCAACAACATGACCGAGACAAGTAGGGTGGTGACTTTCATCGTTTTCTCGACACTGGGGATGGGTTCGGAGCGCCCCGAACCTGCCGTATCCGGTGGCTTCGCGCAACCGACGCGGGGGTACGCTGGTGCTGAAAGCCTCACCGGGCTCTTCAGCGCCGCGCTGGTCTCGGGCGGTATGCTCGGCGGCTGGAACGCCGTATTTCTAACCGAGTATTGATCGACAACGGGAGCAATTAGATGGGACATCTTGGTGCAGGCGGTGGTCGGAGGCTGGCGGGAAGGTGGCTCGTCACTGTGTTGTTGGTCGTCGGGTTCGTGGTTCAACCTACGGCTGCCTCGACGGCCGGCGGCGACGGGGAAGAGGGTGGCAAGGGGCAGGCGCGGCCGAAGATCGGCCTGGTGCTCTCCGGCGGCGGCGCCGGCGGGCTCGCCCACGTCGGCGTTCTGCGCTGGTTGGAGGAACATCGGGTTCCGGTCGACGTGATCGTCGGCACCAGCATGGGCGGCTTGGTCGCGGGAATCTACGCATCCGGGGCCGATTCGGCCGCCATGGCCGATTTCCTGGAGACCATCTCGTGGCCCGAGGTCCTGGGCGGCGGAGCACCCTACGCGCTCAAGTCGTTTCGTCGCAAGGAAGACGCTCGCCAGGCCCCGGCGACGTTCGAACTCGGTCTGCGCAACGGTTTCAGCCTCCCCCCCGGCATCGACGCCGGCCACCATGTCGGCTTGGTGCTCGATCGCATCGCGTTTCCGTACTCGGGAATCGACTCGTTCGACCGCCTGCCGACTCCGTTTGCCTGTGTGGCGGTCGACCTTCGCAGCGGCGCCGAAATCGTTTTCCGTTCGGGGTCACTGGCGGAGGCGCTGCGGGCGACGATGTCGTATCCGGGATGGTTCGCTCCCGTTCGCTCGGGTGACCGCGTGTTGATCGACGGCGGGGCTCTCAACAACCTGCCCACCGACGTTGCGCTACAGATGGGCGCCGATGTGGTGATCGCGGTCGACCTCGGCATGAAGGTCTCGCAGGAAACGCCGTTCGACAGCGTGTTGGGCGTCATGAACCGTACGTTGACCCTCATGATGCGGGTGAACAGCGACCGCAACGCGGCGCTCGCCGACGTGCTGATCGCACCCGACGTCTCAGGGTTCGGTTTCGTCGAGTTCGACCGCTCCGACGAACTTGTCGCGGTCGGCTATGAGGCCGCTGCGGTGCTCGAGGAACGCCTCGTCCGTTACGTCGTCGACGACACCGCCTGGCGCCGGCACCTCGCGGCCCGCGCCGAGCGGCGCAAGTTCTTCCACTCCGTCCCTCAATTCATCGAGATCGAAGGAACGATCGATCCCGACGGGCGCGCGGTGGATGCCGCCTTGGAGCATCACCTCAGCCAAGAGCTCGACCCCGACCACCTCGACGACGACCTCACCCGGGTTGCCGGCTGGGGCCGCTACGACGTCGCCGGCTACGAGCAGAGGTTCCATGGCGAGGCCACCGGCGTCGGTATCGACGTCCACGCCAAGACCTACGGCCCCCCGTTCGTGCGGCCGATTCTCGACCTGCGGGGCAGCCGGTTCGGCGAGGCTCTGATCGCGTTCGGTGGACGGTTCACGTTCTATGACGTAGCCGGGGTGAATTCGGAATGGCGCACCGACGTGACCTACGGGCAGAGGACCGAGGTCACGACCGAGCTGTTTGTTCCGCTCGAGCACGAGGGATTGTTCGTCGCTCCGCGCGCCATCGTCGGACAGCAGACCCAGTTCCTGTATGAGGCCGGCGAGGCAGTCGCCCAGTACGAGGTCGAACGCCTCGGCGGCGGCGCTGATATCGGCTACCTGTTCGGGCCGCGCAGCCAGCTAAGGTTCGGTTTCGACCTCGAGTACCAGCGGGCGGCGGTCAAAGTGGGCGATCCGCTGTTGGACGCGGCCGAGGGGATGGCCGGCTCGGTTCGAGCCGAGTGGTTGTTCGACGGCACCAACAGCCCCCTGATACCGACCCGCGGCGTGCGCTTTGGCACCGAGGTCTCCTGGGTGTTCGAGAACCCCGAGGCCACCGCGGACGTCTACCAGGCCGACCTCAGCGTGCTGGCGGCGGGTCCCCTCGGGGCTCGGTTCACGATGCTCGGCTCGGTGGCGGGAGGGACCAGCTTCAACACCACCGCACCGCCGCTGAGGCAGTTCCTGCTCGGTGGTCCCCTTCGACTCGGGGCGCTGGGGAGCGACGAGCTGCGCGGCAGCAACTTCTTTTTCGGCCGCGTCGGCGTGCTCTGGGCGCTGGCCGACGAGAACAGGCTGTCGTTTTTCGGCAAGTTCTGGCTCGCTGCCTTTTACGAGGTCGGGGACGCGTTCGAGGACAAAACACGCCCCTTCCACGACGTCACCTTCGGCCTCGCCGGCGAAACCATCATGGGGGCGGTTTTCGTGGGCGGCGCGATCGGCGAGAATCGCAACGCGGGTTTCTTTTTCGCCGTCGGAAGGGTCTTCTAGATCGGAAGGTTTTTCCCACCAAGGTGCAGAGAAACGCGCCGGGATCTTTTCAACACCCTTGCCCAGGGAGGTATCGATGATCAAACGAACAACCGTCGTGCTCGCCGGCCTCGTCGTTGTGGGCGGCGCCGTCATGGGCTGTAACGCCGGCACCGACCCGGACGCCGCCGCGGCGCCCCCCGCCGAGGCAGCTACCGCCGCTGCCGTTCAACTTCCGCCGGAGGTCGAGCGCCTCACCGACAACGTCTACCTGTTCACCAACTCCACCCACCGCTCCTTGTTCGTGGTCACCGACGAGGCGGTGCTGGCCACCGATCCACAAGGCTCGCAGGCCAACGCCGAGCGCTTTGTCGAAGCGATCGGCGAGATGACCGACGCCCCGATCCGCCAGGTGGTCTACAGCCATCATCACGGCGACCACATCCTCGGCGGCGAGGCGTTCCCGGCCGACGCCGAGTTCATCGCCCACCGCAACGCCGAGCCATATCTGGTTGGCTCGGAGGCACGCTCGGTAGACCGGTTCGTCGGTGACGACGAGACCATTGACGTCGGCGGCCTTCAGGTGCGGCTGATCTACCCGGGACCGTCGGAGACCGACAGCAGCCTCATCATCTTCGTTCCGGAGCGCCGGGTTGCGTTCATGGTCGATGCCGTCTCCGTCCGCACGCTGCCGTGGCGGACGATGGAGGGGGCCGACCCTCGCGATTGGATCGCCGCCCTCGAACGGTTCGACGAGCTCGATTTCGACATCCTGGCGCCCGGCCACGGCCCGACCGGTCAAAAGAGCGACGTCCGGGAGAACATCCTCTATCTGCAGACGCTCGTGGCTGCCGTTCAGGAGCGCATCGACCAGGGGCAGACTCTCGAGGAGATCCAGGACACGCTCGAGCTGCCGGACTACGCCGACTGGGTGCGTTACGACGAGCACTTCGAGGAAAACATCCAGGGCGTCTACCGCGAACTGGCGGGCGGTTGACGACGCTGCCACTCCGGACATAACGTTTCCCGGGATTCAGCAGCCCTCGACCCTCACCCCGGAGGTGGCAATGAAGCTTCGTACCTTCCTCGCGCTGTTTGCCGTCGTCGCCATTGCGGCGTGCGGTGGCGCCGCTGAAGAGCCGGCGGCGGTTCCCGAAGAGGTCCCAATGGACGATGCCGCGGCGATCGCGGCGCTCGCCGACGAGTACGTCGTCCACTACAACCTGCACCACCCCTCGATGGTGAACGACTACTACACCGGCGAGGGTATAGGTTTGCCTGCCGACGGCTCCGTCCTCATGGGCGCCGAGGCGCGGCTTGCTCACCTGGAAGCCGCGATGGAGGGCAACCCGACGCTGGCGGTCGAGACCGCTGACGTTGCGGTGTTCGGCGATACCGCCGTGGCACACGGGTCGTACTCGGTCGAGATCGCCCCCGAAGGGGCGGACGCGATGTCTGTCACCGGCAACTGGATGGCGAGCTACGAAAAGGCCGACGGCGACTGGAAGATCGCGGTGTTGCTGTCGAACTACGACGGCGACCCACCGGAGGACCTTCCCGATCCGACGACTCCGGCCGAGCCTCCCCCGGAGCAGGAGGACAGCCCGCTCGCCGAGCTCTTGGGCTACTACGCCACCCACTTCAACATGGGACACGGCGGCATGGTGGCGTCGCGCTACACCGAGGACGCCATGGCCGCTTTTGCAGGCGGGCCCAAACTCGAAGGACGCGCCGCGATCGAAGAAGATTTGAACGCGCGGATCGAGGAGCTGGGCAACCCGCAGCTCACCATCCACGTGGTCGCAGGCGACGAGGTCGGCGACGATTTCGTGTTCGGTGGCGGTAGGTACGAGATGGCCGCCGAAGCCGGCGACTCCCAGGGCGCATTCCTCATCCTGGCGAAGCGCGGCGACGACGGCAACCTGCAGATCCAGTGGGCCGTCAGCAACGGACTGCCGGTCAACCAGTAGAATCTCATGTGCGCCCCTCGCGGCGCACGGAGTACCAGCCGGGCGGCGCCCGCCAAGGTGTCGCCCGGCTTTCGTTTCTCTCCGCATGTGAGAGCGCGACGCCACCCGGCTTCCGTATTCCTGCGAGTTGCCGCCAACGTCGCCACCCGGCGTTCGTATTCGTGCGAGCCGCCGTCAACGCCGCCACCCGGCGTGCGTGTTTCTGTGGCCCAGGTCGTGGTATCGTGCGCCGCCATGCGGGCTGCTCGTCGATTCGTCGTTACCCTCGTCGTTCTCGCGGCCGCTGTCGCTTCGGCCTGCGGCGGCGCCGCGACCGTCCCCGACGACGCACCTTCGCTGCTGCTGGCGCTCGCCGTGCTCGACACCGAAGACGGGCTTCCGCGCCCGCTGCCGGCGCGGCTCGGAATTCTGACCAAAACCGCCGACGGCTGGAGCCACCGGTTCATCGAGGACCCCGACAGCAACGTCTTTCACAAGGTCCTCGGCTACGGCGCCGGCGGCGAAGTGACCGGCGTCCTGACGCTGGGTGGGAGCGCGGCGGTGGTGAAGCTGTGGGGGCCGGACGGCAGCGCGGAGACGCTTTGGACGGAGGATTTCGGCGGCGCCTTCAGCCGCATGCGCGACGCCGAAGTGGGCGATATCTATGGCGACGGGCGCGCCGCGATCGCCGTGGCGACGCACGACCAGGGGGTGGTCGCGGTGATTCGGCCGGACGGTGCCGGCGGGTTCACCGTCGACGAGCTCGACCGCGAGCCGGAGACCGTCGTCCACGAGATCGAGCTCGGTGATCTGGACGGCGACGGTGTGATCGAGATCTACGCCACGCCGACGGCGCCCAACCAGGTCGATGGCACGCCGCAACCCGGCAAGGTCGTGCGCTACGTGCCGGCAGCGGGTGAGGGGCGGGTCGTGGTCGCCGACCTCGGCCGCCGCCACGCCAAGGAGATACTCGTCGACGACCTCGACGGCGATGGCCGCGATGAGCTCTACGTGTCGGTCGAAGCGGTCTCGGGCGGGCAGGTGGAGATTCGGCGTTATCTCGCCGACACCGATCCGTTGGCAGGCGAAATCGTGGCGACGCTTGACGATCAACTGTGCCGCTTTCTCACCGTCGGCGACGTCGACGGCGACGGCACCAAGGAAATGGTTGCCGCCGGGATGCGCAGCGGCCTGTGGCTGCTGCGGCCCCGAGAGGGCGAATGGAGCAAGGAGCTCATCGACGCCGACTCGTCCGGCTTCGAGCACGCTTCGATTCTGCTCGATCTCGACGGCGACGGGCGCGACGAGCTGTACGTTGCCAGCGACGACCAAGGTCAGGTGCGCAGGTACGTCTTCGACGGCTCGCGATGGATTACCGACGTCATCTTCGAATATGCCGACGATCTCGGGCGCTTCACCTGGAACATCATGGTGGCACCCGCCGGGGTGCTGCCGCCCGGATCGTAGATCTCGCAGCCGGGGACCTGTCAATGATCGAGACTCGACTTCAAGACCCTGCTGGTTGGCGCCGTCCCGCCGGAGCTTTCTTGGCGCTCACGATCCTGGCCGTCACCGGCTGTACCGGATCGACGCCCGAGGACGCCGAAGCAGCCTCGGTTGCCGCCGAGGCGACCGAAGCGGCGAGCGTGCCCGAGCTTCCGCGCGGCTTGCTCACCCATGAAGAGGGGGTAGCCGACGGCTATCTGATGTTCACGCCGCTGCTCTCGGACACCACCTACCTGCTGGACAACGAGGGGCAGATCGTCCACCTGTGGAAGAGCGAGTTCGCCCCGGGGGGCAGCGTCTATGTGCTCGACAACGGAAACATCATCCGCGGCGCGCGGATCCCCGACGTCGAGGTGTTCCAGGGCGGTGGTCAGGGCGGCCGCATCCAGGAGATCAGCTGGGACGGCGAGGTGGTTTGGGAGTTCGACTTCGCCAGCGACCAGCACCTGCTGCACCACGACATCGAGATCCTGCCGAACGGCAACATCCTGGCGATCGCATGGGAAGCCAAGACCGCCGACCAGGTGGGCGCCGCGGGAGGCAATCCGGCGGCGACGCCCCCCAGCGGGCTGTGGCCCGACATGATCATCGAGATCGAGCCGCAGCGCCCCAGCGGCGGGCGCGTCGTCTGGGAGTGGCACACCTGGGACCATCTGGTGCAGAACCTTGACGACGGGCTGCCGAATTACGGGGACCCTTCGGCGCACCCGGGGCGGATCGACATCAACGCCATCGGCGTCCCCCCGGAGATCAGTTCCGAGGAGCTCGAACAGCTCAAGGCGATCGGTTACGTCCCACCGGATGCCGAGCCCGAAGACATTAACTCCGACATGTTTCACACCAACGCGATCGATTACAACGCCGAGCTCGACCAGATCGCATTGAGCACGCCGCGTTACAGTGAGATCTGGATCATCGATCACAGCACGACGACAGCCGAAGCGGCGGGCAGCACCGGTGGTCGCTGGGGCAGGGGAGGCGACATCCTCTACCGCTGGGGGAACCCGGCGATGTATGGGCGCGGCGACGTCGACGATCGGCA
>JADFNY010000309.1 GCA_022563115.1 Acidobacteriota bacterium
GGCGCCAAGGAGAAGCTCTCGACCGATGGTCGCCAGAACGACGCCGAGGGTACCGGCGAGCGCCGACAACACGAGGCTCTCGGCGAGGAGCTGTCGCACCAGGCGCCAGCGACTCGCCCCGATCGACAGTCGCACCGCGATCTCACGTCGGCGGGTGCCGGCACGCGCCAGCAGAAGGTTGGCGACGTTCACACAAGCGATCGCTAGGACGAGCCCGGTAACAGCGCCCATAATCATCAGGGGCAGCCTCATGAGACCTCGTTGCTCGGTCATACCCTGGTGCCCCGGTCGCAGATCCATCTCGGGCAGCGTGTATTGCTCCGGCACTCCGTCCGGGAAGAGGTCGGCCTCGACCGACTGCTGGAAGAGCGCGTTCAGGTGGGATTCGGCCGCCGCCATCGTGACGCCGTCACGCACCCGACCCATCAGGTGGAGCCACCAGAACTCGGGCCGCGTCATGTCGCGGCTGCTCGTCGAAACGAGCGGCTGGTGCGCCAGAGGGACGGTGACATCCGGGTTGTCGCCAACCTGGAGGGTGCCGCGAAAATCAGCCGGCGCCACGCCGATGACGGTGAACGGCGCGTTGTTGAGCCGAATCGTTTCGCCGATGACGGCGCCGTTCTCGCCGAACCGGCGCCCCCAGTAGCCATGGCTCAACACCACCACCGAGCCGGCGTCGTTGCGGTCGTCGTCCTCGACGATGAGCCGACCGAGCGCCGCCTGGAGGCCGAGCGCGACGTAGTAGTTGCCCGAAACGTACTGCCCGCTGGCGTGTTCGGCCTGGTCGTCAACGATCACGTTGATCCGCCCGCCATCGGCAAACGCGAAGGTGGAAGACAGGACCTCGTTGAGATCGCGGATCGCCTCGAAGGCCGGCACTGAATACGACGAGCTGAGCCCATCGCCGTTGTCGTCCCGCAGATACCAACCCCAGGTGCTGACGTCGGGCATTTCGGTGCCTGCGCGGGTCCGCCAACCGAGCACGACCAACTCGTGCGGGTCCTCGACCGCCAGCGACCGGAGAAGCGCGGCGTCGATGAACCCGAAAACGGCGGTGTTGGCGCCGATACCGATCGCCAACGACAACACGGCAACAGCAGTGAACGCCGGGCTCTTGCGCAGCATCCGGGCGCCGAACTTGACGTCTTGCCACATCGAATCCATACCGGTATTCCGTTTCCTGGGAAGCTGGTGTTTGCGCCGTGCTCCGGCCGGACGAAGGTCGTCGCCGCGGGTGCCGAAACCGTTGCGAAGGAGGTCCCAAGCGGCGCCGACCCGGCTCGCGGGCCGACCAGCGGCGCTATAGTCGCGATAGAGCTCGAGCAGGTCGCGACCGTGGCGCTCACGGAAATCGCGCGGGAACGCCATCATCAGGACCCGGAAGCCGAACGGCGCAGAAGCGAGGCGACCCTGGCTCATCGTCCCCTCTGCGCTGCCGCCTTGGAGACCAGCGCCGACGAGACCTCAGAGAGCATCTCGGCCTCCGCATGCGCCAGTTCGCGGCCGGCCTCGGTGATGGCGTAGTAGGTGCGACGTTCGGCGCCGGCGTCATCCGCCCGCCGGTCCGTTTCCACGAGGAGGCCGCGCTGCGCGAGCCGATAGATCACCCGGTACACATCGCCGGGGCGGAGCTGAACGCGGCCGTGGGTTCGTTCATCGATCTGCTGGACGATGCCGTAACCGTGGCGCGGATCGTCGTACAGGACGGCCAGAAGCAGGAATTCCACCGGTTTCAGGGGTGATCGCGTGTCGGCTCGTGATGTGGGCATGCAGGCAAACCTCCATGGTGGCTTAGTATACGCATTTTACGTATACGAATATTGCGCACAGGAGGCCCGGCGTCAAGTCAACCCCAGTAGTGTTTTGTTTCAGCGCCCTGCAGGCTTCCGGAGTCACCGGTGGCCGCTTTCGCGGTCGCTTCCGGTCCACGTGCTATTCGGCGCGTAGCGCGACGATCGGGTCGACGCGCGAGGCGCGATATGCCGGCACCGCTGAGGCCAGCAGGGCGACGCCGACGAGGATGATCGAGACCGCTCCGAACACCACCGGATCGGTCGCGGTCACCGAATACAGCATGCTCTCGATGACACGCGACAACCACCAGGCGCCCGCCAAGCCGATGAGGAGCCCGATAACGACGAGACGGGCCGCGCCCAGCATCACCTCCCGCATCACCCCGCCGCGGGTCGCCCCGAGCGCCACACGGACGCCGATCTCGCGAGTACGGCGACTGACGGAGTACGAGATAACGCCGTAGACGCCGATCGACGTGAGCAGCAACGCCAACCCGGCGAACGAGCCCATCAGCACGGTGTTGAAGCGGGAGCCGGCAATCGAGTCGCCGACCACCTCGTCGAGGGTCCGGAAGCGCGTCACGGGCTGCAACGGATCGACCGCGGCGACCACTCGGCGGAGGTTTTCGGCAAGCCCTTCGCTCGACGCCGCGCGGATGACGAACACGGTCGGGAACAGGTCGTTGATCATCGCGTTGAGCAGCGGTTGCGCCTGCTGGCGCAGCACGAAAACCGTCTCATCCGGTGAGCGCTGGAGGCCACGCTCGCGGATGTCGGCGACGACGCCGATGATCTCACGCGGTTTGTCCTCATAGTCGCCGAATTCGCGGCCGATGAACACTTCTTTGCCGACGACGTCCACTTCGCCCCAGAAATGCCGTGCGAAGGTCTCGCTGACGATCGCGCTCGGCACCGCAGTGCGCCCGTCGGCCGGGAACCACCGACCGGCCAGCAAGGGAATCCCCATCGTCTCGAAGTACCCGGCGCTCACGGTCCGATACTCGATCGTCTGGCGCTGGTACTCGCCATCGACCCGCACGTCGGCCGGCATGTTCAGGCCGCGCTCCAGCGGCATGCTGCTCACGGCCCCGACCGAGGCGACGCCGGGCTGCTCCGCGATCCGCTCGAGCACCGCTTCTTCGAACCGGGAGCTTGCAAGCGGCGTATCGTAGCGATCGGCGGTCAACGCCAGCTCCATGGCGAAAAGCCCCTCCGGCTCGAAACCGAAGTCGACAGCGCGGAGCTCCCGGAGGCTGCCGATGAACAGGCCGGCGCCAACCAGCAACATCGACGCCAAGGCCACCTCGGTAACCACCAGCGCGCTCCGCAATCTGCCCGTCGCTCCGCTCTCGGTCGAGCTCCGGCCGGTCTCGCCGAGCATGCCGCCGAGGGTGGCGTAGTCGAGACGCATCGCCGCCGTGAGCCCGAACACGACGCCGGTGGCGCCGGCTACCGCGGCAGTGAAAAGCAGGACGGCGGGCTCGATACCCACGTTCTCGACGCGCACGACGGTCAACGGCGTCAGAGTAAGGAACCCGTCGATGACCCAGCGCGCCAGCAGCAGACCCAGCGCCGCCGCCGTCGACACCAGCACCAAGCTCTCGACCAGAAGCTGGCGGAACAACTGCAGCTTGCTGGCGCCGAGGGCGGCTCGAACGGCGACGTCCTTGGCACGCGATGCCGTGCGCGACAGCATCAAGTTGGCGATGTTGACGCAGGCGATAAGGAGCACGACACCGACCGCGCCGAACAGGAAGAGCAAGTTCTGCCGCACGCCGCTGACCAGGGACACGGCGTAGCTCTCGGTCGTGAACGCATTGCTGTCCGGGTTCACGAGCTCGGGGAATTCCTCCTGGAAGAGAGCAAACACGGCGTCGGCATCAGCGGCGGCGCGCTGCGGCGTCGCCCCGGGCTTCAGCCTTCCAACAGTCGCGTAGTTGTGCGCTCCGTCGGCGGGATCGGGGTCGAGCTGCAAGGGCACGATGAGGTTCGAGCTGCCCGTAAATCGGAATCCCTCGGGCATGACGCCGACGATGGCGTGGCGGGTTCCGTCGATCAGTAGCTCGCGGCCGAGAACGCCCGCATCGGTGTCGAAGAGACGCCGCCACAGCCCATCGCTGATGATGACGACCGCCGGACCACCGGGGCTGTCCTCGGCGATGGTGAACGTGCGGCCCAAAGCCGGCTGCGCCCCAAACACCCGGAAGAACGATTCACTCACCTTGACGCCGCCGATGAGCTCGGCGGCCGGCTCGACGGCGACACTGAAGCGCGCGTAGGCGTACGCGGCGACGTCCCCGAAGGCCTCTGTGTGCTGCTGCCAGTACACCGCCTTGTGGGGCGACAGCGAGGTGCCGCCGCCGCCCGGTTGCCAATGCCAGGAGATGCGGTACAGCCGCTCGGGCTCGGGGTACGGCAACGCCCGGAACAGCACGTCGTTCACGACGCTGAAGATCGCCGTGTTGGCGCCGATACCGAGAGCCAACGTCAGGATGACGACGACGTTGAAGCCAGGGTTCTTGCGCAGCGTGCGCGTGGCGAAACGCACGTCCAGGGCGATCGCCGCGACCCAACCCATGAGCTCCGGACGCCCACCCGCCGGCGCGTCGGGGCGCGCTGCCTGACGCTCCTCCCATCCCGAGCCGACGGTTTGGCGAATGCTACGCAACCACAATCCGATCAGGGCGAGCCGGCTGCGCTCCCGAGTCGCGCGCGCCAGGTCAACGAAGACGTCGCAAGCATCGTCGCCGTGCGCGAGGCGGAACGACTTCGGATAGGCGAGCAACAGGAATCGATACAACAGCCGCGAGAAGACAGCGGTGCGCTTGCCGGCAGGTGACCCCATCCTCAGCCTTCCTTCGCCTGCGGGATGAGGTTCCTCGCCACCGCCACGTCGGTCAGCTTCTTGAGGCGCTCCGCTTCGGCGACCACCAGGCGGGCACCGAATTCCGTCAGGGTGTAGTAGCGTCGGCGCGCGTCACCGAGGTCGGGCGCCGGGCGCTTTTCGGACTCGCTCACCA
>JADFNY010000310.1 GCA_022563115.1 Acidobacteriota bacterium
CGTTCCGTCAGCCTCGGAGTGTGGGTGAAGATGGGTTCGCGCTTCGAAGCGCCCGAGCAGGCGGGCATCTCCCATTTCATCGAGCACATGCTGTTCAAGGGAACCGCCGATCGCTCGGCCAAGGAAATCGCCTGCCAGATCGATGCCATGGGTGGTCAGCTCGACGCCTTCACCACCAAGGAGCACGCCTGCTACTACGCCAACGTGCTCGACGTTCACCTCAAGGACGCCTTCGAGTTGGTCTCGGACATCGTGTTGAACCCGCTGTTCGAGGAGGAGCAGATGGAGCGCGAGCGGGCGGTGATCCTCGAGGAGCTCGCCGCCGTCGAGGATGCTCCCGAGGAGTTGCTCTGGGAGGAGTTCAGCGCCACCTTCTGGCTCGATCACCCGCTCGGCATCCCGATTCTCGGCACCCGCGAAACGATCGAGTCGCTCGGCCGCGAAGACCTCAGCGTGTTTTTTCAGCGCGCCTACGAGCCGGCAAACATCGTCGTCGCCGCGGCGGGACGACTCGACCACGCGGAGGTGCTGGAGCTCGTCGAATCAAGCTTCGGGGGGCTCGACAATCACGGCGCGCCACTGGAACTCTCCGCGCCGAGGACCTTCCAGCACTTCCGAATCCTCACCAAGGAGGAGCTCGAGCAGGTCCATATCGCGGTTGGTTGCCCGGCCCCCTCGACCAACGAGAAGGAACGCTACGCCGCGTTCTTGCTCAATGCGGTGCTCGGCGGCAGCGTCTCCTCGCGCCTGTTCCAACGCATTCGAGAGGAACACGGCCTCGCCTACAGCGTCTATTCCGCCCTCGAGACCTACGCCGACGCGGGGTGCTTCTGGATCTACGCCGGCACCCGCCCCGACGCGGCGGCTACGGTGCTCGACCTCATCATCGAGGAGCTCGGCGTGTTGCGGGAGCTCCCGGTGTCGGGCGAGGAGCTGTCGCGCATGAAGGAGAACCTGAAGGGGAGCGTGATGTTGGGGCTGGAGAGTACCGTCGGCCGCATGAGTACCCTCGCCCAGCAGGAGATGTACTTCGGCCGCACCTTCGACATGGACGAGATCCTGGCGGGTATCGACGAGGTGGATGTCGAGCAAATCCAGGAGCTGGCGCAGCGCGTCTTCGCCGACGAGGGCATCGCGGTCGACGTGCTGGCCCGACGATCGGTGGCCGACGAGCTCGCCAGCCGTTTCGCCGACGGGCTCACGCTGCCCGCCGGCAGCCGCCTGGCCCTGGCTTAGCCTGCATATCTCAACGCCCTCCTGCTGCGGGCGCGGAGAAGGGCGTTGAGATATGCGAGTTAGCGTCGGCTTACGCCGGCGCTCCCACGGTGCTCGCTGGGCAGCGGCCTTGGCGGTCGCCGCGGAGTTTGGTTGCCCCGAAGTGTCGGGATAGAATCGCCGTGTAGCTCGCTGCCTACTTCCACTTTGGCAACGCATCGTGTCCGACAACTTCTCCGAGCCCTCGCGATGATCGGCCGCTACACACGCCCCGAAATGGGCAGCATCTGGGGTGAAGCGGCGCAATACGCCACCTGGCTCGAGGTCGAGGTCGCCGTCGCCGAAGTGATGGCGGCGCTCGGGCACATCCCCTCCGAGGCCCTCGACGACGTGCGCCGTGCGGTTCCGCCCGATCCCGAACGGGTGGCGGAGATCGAGCGACGCACGGGCCACGACGTCATCGCGTTTCTCGAGGCTGTCGAAGAACAGATCGGCGCCAGCGCCCGCTATCTGCACCTCGGATTGACCTCTTCCGACGTGCTCGATACATCGCTGGCGCTGCGCTGCGCGCGCGCCTCCGACCTGTTGATCGCCGGCTGCGACGCGCTCGTCGAGCTGTTCATGGCGAAGGCGCTCGAGTACCGCGACCAACCGATGGTCGGTCGCACCCACGGCATCCACGCCGAGCCCATCACGCTGGGGCTCAAGTTCCTGCGCTACTACGAAGAGTTTCGCCGCGCCTCCGACCGGTTGCGGCGGGCGCGAGAGGTCATGCGCTTCGGCCAGATCTCCGGCGCGGTGGGTAGCTACGGGACGCTCGATCCCGCCGTCGAGGCGCCGACGTGCGCCAAGCTCGGGCTCAAAGTCGAGCCGGTTTCGTCGCAGGTCGTGCCACGCGACCGACACGCCGAGTTTCTCTCGCACCTCGCCGTGGTTGCGGCCTCGATCGAGAACGTCGCGCTCGAGATTCGCGGCCTGCAGCGCACCGAGGTTCTCGAGGCCGCCGAGCCCTTCGGCAAGGGGCAGAAGGGCTCGTCCGTGATGCCGCACAAACGCAACCCGATCAAGTGCGAGAACCTCGTTGGCTTGGCGCGGCTGGTGCGAGCCTACGCGGTGACCGGCTTCGAAAACGTCGCCTTGTGGCACGAGCGCGACATCTCGCACTCGTCGGTCGAGCGTGTCGCCATTGCCGATGCCTGTATCGTGCTCGATTTCATGCAGCATCGCCTCTACGGCGTCATCGACGGGCTCGACGTCTACCCGGAGGCGATGGAGCGGAACCTGAACCTGACCAACGGGCTCGTTTTTTCGAGCCGGGTTCTCGAGGCGCTCTTGCGGGCCAACCTCGCTCGCACCGAGGCCTATCACCTCGTGCAAAGGGCGGCGATGACTTGTTGGGAAACCGGTGAGCCGCTCAAGGAGCTGTTGGCCGCTGATGCCGAGGTCATGGGACGGTTATCAACGGAGGATCTCGACCAGGCCTTCGACATCAAGGCAGCGCTTTCCGGGGTCGAAGCGGTCTACGAAAGGATCATCGGCGACGATGGCGCGGGTGCTGACGATGATCGCCGTAGCGAGCGGCGCCGTAAGGGCGAGCGCCGGGACGACGAGCGCCGTTCGGGAAGGGATCGCCGCTACGATGCGGCGGTGGCCCGCGGCGAGGGTCCCGATCGGCGCGAAGGCAGCGATCGCCGTGAGGAGGACGAGCGGCGCGATGAGGATCGCCGTTCGGACGACGTTCGTCGGGCCGGCAGCGAGCGCCGCGGCGTCGGTGCCCGGCGATCTTCAAGGGATCGCCGCGACGGCTCGGATGACAGCTTCGACGGTGAAGAGCGCCGCGATGACGAGCGGCGATCCGAGCCGCGCCGGAGGGTGGACAAATGAAGTCTACGGGGGTGGCATGGCGCACGGTCTGAATCACTGCTGCGGGGTCTTCGGAATCATCGGCCACAGCGAAGCCGCGCGTCTGGCGTATCTGGGGCTCTACGCGCTGCAGCACCGGGGCCAGGAGAGCAGCGGCATCGCCACCACCAACCTCGGCGCGATGTTTATCGAGCGTGGTATGGGCGAAGTTGCCGACGTGTTCGACGGCGATCGCCTCGACCGGCTGCCGGGCCGCGCCGCCATCGGCCATGTGCGTTACTCCACCGCCGGGGCGAGCAACCTCGCCAACTCGCAGCCGGTGCGCATCGAGTCGCGCCGCGGCTCGATCGCGCTGGGCCACAACGGCAACCTGGTCAACGCCGGCCAGCTCCGCGCCCATCTCGAACAGCAGGGTTCGATCTTCACGTCGAGCAGCGATACCGAGGTCTTCCTGCACCTGTTTGCGCGCAGCGAGTGCGACGACCTCCTCGACGCCCTGATCGATGCCCTCGGACAGGTGCGGGGAGCGTTCACCATGACGCTGCTGACCAACGACTCATTGATCGGCGTTCGCGACCCGTTCGGCTTCCGACCGCTTTCCATCGGTCACGTCGACGGCGCCTTAATATTGGCTTCGGAGACCTGCGCCTTCGATCTGATCGGGGCGCAGTACATCCGCGACGTGCAGCCCGGCGAGATCATCGAGATCGGCGAGGAGGCGGTCGGCTCCGAGGCGGCGCTCCAAGCGGCCGCCGCCGAGCCAGGCGCAGCGGCGCCGGGCTTTCGATCGATGCAGCCCTGGCGCCAGCAACCGGAGCGCCGCTGCATTTTCGAGCACGTCTATTTCGCCCGCCCCGACAGCCGGCTGTTCGGCGCCGGCGTCATGGATGGGCGCAAGCGGATGGGCAGCATTCTCGCGCAAGAGGCCCCGGCCGACGCCGATATGGTGGTGCCCGTTCCCGACGGCGGCACCTTCGCGGCGCTGGGGTACTCCGCCGAGTCGGGGCTGCCCTTCGAGCCGGCGCTGATCCGCAATCATTATGTCGGCCGTACGTTCATCGAGCCGCGCCAGGCGATTCGTCACTTCGGCGTCAAGGTGAAGCTCAACCCGGTGGCGAGCGTGACCAAGGGAAAGAGCGTCGTGTTGATCGATGATTCGATCGTCCGCGGAACGACGAGCGGCAAGATCGTCGAGATGATGCGCAGGGCCGGCGCCCGGGAGGTCCACGTCAGGATATCGTCGCCGCCGTACGTCTCGCCGTGCTACTACGGCATCGATACGCCGTATCGCGAGGACCTGGTGGCGGCCAACCATTCGGTCGACGAGATCCGCAAGCAGATCGGCGCCGACTCACTCGCCTATCTTTCGCACGCCGGCCTGCAGCGTTCGCTTCCCGACGGCGACGTGTCGTACTGCGGCGCCTGTTTCACCGGCGAATATCCGACCGAGCTCGGCAGCGAGCTCGAGTCGCAGATGGAGCTCTTCGAGCCCACCGGTGCGGGGCCGGCGAAGGCCAACCGCAGCCACTGAGGTCGCGATTCCGGCCGCCCTACGGGAGCAGGACAAGCGAGTGTCAGGACCATCAAAAGAGCCGGGGCTCACCTACAGCGGCGCGGGTGTCGATCGCGCCGCCGCGGCGGGCGCCAAGAAACGGATCAGCGAGCTTGTGCGCAGCACCTTCACCGAGAACGTGATGGGCGACATTGGCAGCTTCGGCGGCGGTTTTCGCC
>JADFNY010000019.1 GCA_022563115.1 Acidobacteriota bacterium
GGGCTCGATGCCGACGTGCGTCATCTCTGGCCGCAACGATACAGCCTGACGTGGGCACGACCATGATGGCGAAACGATCGCCAAAGACCGACCCCGATCCCCGTGCTGAGTGGGACATCGTTGTTGTCGGCGCCGGTCCGGCCGGCGCGGTGCTCGCTTTGCAGACGGCCCGGGAGGGGGCGCGGGTGCTGCTCGTCGACCGCCACCGCTTCCCCCGCGACAAGGTGTGCGGCTGCTGTCTGAGTGCGCGCACCGTGGCGCGCCTCGAGCGCTTGGATCTGGGCGCTGCGGTCGAACGGATCGGTGCTCCAGCGCTGCACCGCATTCGGCTCGGAGGCTGGCACCGCGCGGTGGAGTTGCCGATGCCGGGCGGTCTCTCGGTTTCGCGGCGCGCTCTCGATGCCGCCTTGGTCGAGGCGGCGGTCGGCGCCGGGGCCCGATTCTTGCCTGGGCATAGCGCCGTGGTGGGTGCGATCCACAACGGCGCCCGAATCGTCGAGCTCCGATCGTCCGGGTCGCGGCAGCGTATCGCGGCCGCGGTGGTCGTCGACGCTTCCGGCCTGGGAAGCTGCCTGGTCGACGAATCCGACCCGGCTCGTAGCCGTGCGGGACGCATCGGGTGCAGCGCGATGCTTCCCGGTCGAGCCGACGATTACAGCCCGGGCACGATCTACATGGCGGTTGGCCGCGCCGGCTATGTTGGTCTCGTGCGCCTGGAGGAGGGCGGTCTCAACGTCGCCGCGGCGCTCGAACCGGCTTCCGTCCGCAGCACCGGGCCGGGCGCGATGGTGGAGGAAGTGCTGCGGGAGGCCGGGTTTGCCCCACCGGTGGGCCTTGGCGCCGCCGATTGGAGTGGGACACGGGCACTGTGGCAGGCGCCGAGGCGCCGCGCCGCTGAGCGGATCTTTGCCGTTGGTGACGCCGCCGGCTATGTCGAGCCATTCACGGGGGAGGGTATCGGCTGGGCGATTCACTCATCCATGCTCCTGGCTCCGATCAGCCTGCGCGCGGTGGAGAAGTGGTCTCCGCGACTGGCGTCGGCCTGGAACACGACGTATCGGGCCGAACTGGGGCGCTCACAACGAGTGTGTCGGGGGGTTTCCTGGCTGTTGCGGCGGCCGTTTGCGGCTCGCTGCGCGCTGCGAATCCTCGAGCGCCGTCCGGGCCTCAGTCGGCCCATCATCCGTCGACTTCACGGCTCCGGTTTTACGGAGGAGGGGATCGCTTGGCCTTGAAGATCGCGGGGATCGGCACGGTGGTACCGGAGTTTTCCATCTCCCAGCGCGACGCCGCCGAGGCGAGCAAGTCGTTTTGCCGGGTGAGTGACAAGAAACTGCGCCTCATTCCGGCCCTGTACAGGCGCTCCGGAGTGAAGAAGCGACACAGTGTGCTGCTCCAGGCTCCCGAAGGGGATCCCTTCGACCGCCAGTCGTTCTACGCGAGAGCGACTGATGAGCACGACCGCGGGCCCACGACCCTGGAACGCATGCGGGTCTACGAACGGGAGGCTCCGCGACTCGCGGTGCGGGCTGCGCGCCGCGCCATCGCCGATTCGAACGTCGACCCGGCGAGCTTTACCCATGCGGTCACCGTGTCGTGCACCGGGTTTCACGCCCCGGGAATCGACGCCACACTCGTCGAAGAGCTCGGCTTACCGCGCACCGTGCAGCGCACGCATGTCGGTTTCATGGGTTGCCACGGGGCGCTCAACGGCATGCGCGTCGCCTCGTCGTTCTTGTGCGCGCAACCGGAGGCCCGTGTCCTCGTGTGCGCCGTCGAGCTGTGCACGCTTCACTTCTTCTACGGCTGGGACGCCGAGAAGATCGTCGCCAACTCGCTGTTCGCCGACGGCGCCGCGGCCGTGGTCGGCGTGGGCGAATCGACCATGAACGGTCCGCCGGGCTGGATCGCAGAAGGCAGCGGAACGCTGCTGATGCCCGACTCCGAGGACGCCATGACCTGGAAGATCGGGGATCACGGATTTCATATGAGTTTGTCGGCCCGCGTTCCCGATCTGATACGCCGCAACGTCCGCGACTGGCTGGCGGCGTGGCTCGCCGAGTACGGACTGACCATCGACGACATCGGTACCTGGGCCGTGCACCCCGGCGGCCCGCGCATCCTGACGGCATTCAGCGAGGCGATCGGGTTGGACAATGGCGCCCTGGAGGTATCGCGCCAGGTTCTCGCGGAGTTCGGCAACATGTCGTCGCCGACGCTGTTGTTCATCCTCGAACGACTGCGCCGCAGCGGGGCTCGATTGCCTTGCGTCGCCGTCGGCTTCGGCCCGGGGATGGTGATCGAGACCTTGCTGGTCCGCTAGCAGCCAAGCGAACTACTCGAGAACCCCCGAATGGCCCAGCTACTCGACCGGGTCCTCAGCGTACCCGCGAGGCAAATGATGAAGTGGCCCAAACACCTGGAGCAGGTCACCGGGTGCATCACCGAACTTTGCCAGGCCCCTGGTTAACTTGACAACGCCCCCGCCCGCCCGGAAGCTCTAGGGGGCGGAGCTAAGGCACTTGGCAACGGACAAACCCAGCGCCGGTCCCGATCCGCTCCACTTATTCAGCGTCCAAGCGACTCGCAGCTCGTGACCGTACAAACTGACAGCCGCGCTGACGATTCAGACCTCCTTCGGGCGTGGCTTCGCTCTTCTGCTAGGCGCCGGTTCAGTTGTGAGCAAGGCGCTGAAGGTCTCTCCACCGAATGAGAACGGCCCGATGAGGCTGTTCCGTGGCGGCACTCGAGCCGATCCAGCCCTTTGCGATAAGGACTTCCTTTTCCTCCGCAGCCTCAGTCGCGCGATCGCCTCGGCCGCTGAGGAGAGCGACCTACCGCCCGGTTCCGTGATACTTGACGTAGGATCAACCCGGAAGCCATACCAGGAACTGCTGAGCCAAAAGGCAGCTTCCGGGCGCTTCTACGCACTTGATGTCGAGCCCGTTGAAGGCCACATGCTTGATGTTGCTGGGGTGGTGGAGGCTCTTCCATTCCGGACATCTTCCGCGGACTGTTGCCTCTGCACCCAGGTCCTGGAGCATGTCGAGGACCCGCAAGCAGTTCTCGCCGAGCTTTCGAGAGTTCTTCGCCCAGGGGGACTACTGCTGCTCTCGACTCATGGCGTGTTCCACCATCATCCCTATCCACATGATTACTGGCGGTGGACCCATGAGGGGTTAGAAAAGATCCTTGGGGAACACTTTGGGAACGTCCTCCAGGTCGAGCCGAACGGCGGCACTCTACTCCTGCTTTTTCACATTCTGGGACGAGGAGTGTTCTATCTCAGCCGCCGTTTCTGGCTCCTCGGATCTCTACGATACTCCTTGTACCCACTGCTGAATCTCCTGGGACTGGTCACCGACACGGTAATACGAGATCGCTCAGTGGTCCTTAATTACTTGGCAATTGCCGTCAAGTGAGGCCAACCGCAGCGCCTCGGCCAGCTCCTCTTCCAGCGCGATCTGGATGGCATCACGGGCCGCTAAAGCACCGAATGTAGTGCTTTATACGTTGGTTTCAATCACTCTCATCCTGATCGGCGATCAGGTTATGCCCTTCGCGGTGGAGCAACTCCTGCACCTTTTGATAAGCGGTGTCCCATTGACCCTCGAATCGGACACCACGGTCGTCCAAGTAGACATCACCGACCGGCTTGCCCCTGGCCCACGGGTACGAGGAGTTGTGGTTGATCTCGTCGTACGGGATCTCGTTGGCTTGCAGCCACTTTGCCATCGCGGCCTCGTGGTCGTCGCCGTTGCGACAGCTATTGATGATGATCTTCCAGCCCTCGCTCTTCAGCAGCCGAAGAAATCGCTGCGCGCCCTCGAGAGGTTCCCCGATGTCCGGGTATCCCGAGGGCGCCCACTCGGCGATCGTGCCGTCGAAGTCCACCACCAGCACTGGCGGTCGCTCGGGGTCGGTGTAGATGTTCGGCGCCCGGCGCAGAAAACGGCTAATCAGCCCCTTGCCGCGGCGCTCGAGCATCGTGATCAAGCTCAACACGATCAACGCTTGTCCGAGCAGCAGGATAGCCGTACGTGGTTCCGCAGAGCGCAGCCCGAGGGCCGCGATCCCCAACGTCGCGCTCATCATCAAGATGAAAACGACCGCCTTTGCCCGATCGTCGAGAACGGCAGCGATTCGGTGGTGCAAGTGATCTTGCCCGGTGTAGTCGATCCACTGGTAGAACGACCGCACCTTGCCAGACGCGATACGGTCCAGCGTGATGTACGTCATGTCGTAGATGAGGACCGAGAAGATCAGAATCGGATTGCTGATCGCCACCAAAGGATCGGCGTCGGCCCAAAAGCCCAGGAGCGCCAGGCTGGCGAGCATGAAGCCGAGGAAGTTACTTCCGGCGTCGCCCAGGAAGATGGTGGCGCGCCTTCCGGGGCGGAAGTTGTACGGCAAGAACCCGAGGCAGGCACCGGCGATTGCCGCCGTGGCCCAGCCGATCGCCGGCTGCTGGGTTTCGAAGGCGACGGCGCCCATCAGCACCGCGATGACGATCGAAATGCCAGCGGCCAGCCCATCCATGCCGTCGAGGAAGTTCAGGGCGTTGAAGATGCCGACGATCCAGATGAAACTCAGCGCGGTGTTCGCCGCCGTGCCCAGCGGCGTCGGAGGAAATACGCTGGCGTGCGCACCGGCGGCCACCGCTAGCCCGGTGCAGATCAGGAACATCGTGAACTTGACCGACGATCGAATCGGCTTCACGTCGTCGGCGGCGGAGAAAAACATCAGCAGGGTGGCGGTCCCCAGAACCGGCGCCAGGCCGGCCGGCCACACCCCGTTGGCCGCCAGGGCGCCGACCACGCCCAGCCAGACGGCGACCCCGCCGAGCAGGGCGGTGGGGCGGTCGTGAATCTTGCGTCCCTGGGTGCCGTCGGGCTTGTCGAGCGCTCCGATCCTGCGCGCCGCCTCCCGGACAACGGGCGTCGAAGCGGCGGAGACGCAGAAGCTGAGCGTCAGGACGTAGAGCCAGCGGTAACCGATGACGAAGAAGGCACCGCGTACCTGTGGCAGCAGCAGCGCCATACCCGCGGTCGCCAGCAGGAAGCTGGTGATTCGGTCGCGGTTGCTCATCGGCCGTGTCGAGCGTCCGGCAAGGCTACTCCCCGGGCGATACGTTGATGAACAGTCGCAATGGCGAGAATCCTTCGGCGTGCTTGATGCGCGCCTGGGTGCCGCGGAAGAGCGCCGCGGCCTCGGCCAGCTCGATGATGTTCAGGTCGCCGATGTTGGTTTTCTTCACCTGCGAGGCGTGCGCCTTCAGCGCTTCGATCTTACGGTCGATCGTCTCGTTGATCGCTACGAAGACCGTGGGGGTGAAATTCTGTGTCGTCGGACCCTCATAGAAGAGGACGTTTCGTGTGTAGCGCGTCGCGGTCACGGTAGCGCGGTTGAGAACGCGGTGGTCCTGATGGGTGTCCTCGCCGTAGTGAACGAAGATGAAGGCGGGCTCGAATTCATCGATGACGTTTTCGATGCTGACGATCAGCTCGCGGTTCAGCGGTAGTTCGGTGTCGCGATACCCGCCCCAAAAGAGCTGCTCGCAGCCGATGATCCCGGCGGCCGTCTCTTGTTCTGCCTTGCGGAGGTTGTCGTCGCCCCCCGCGTGGCCCTGCGTCATCACCATCATGTAGACGTCGTGGCCCGCTTCCGCGTACTTGCTGAGGGTACCGCCGCAACCGAACTCGATGTCATCGGGATGGCAACCGAGAGCGAGGATCCTCATGAGGCGGTCAGTCTACCGGATTCGATGATCGGAAAGCTGCCGGGACCACAGTTCATCAGCAAATCTACAACCGACATGTAGGGCTCGAAATCACCGTATAGCTGCGGATACGTGGGGTGATCGTAGGCTTGGAAGCGCAGGCTGATGCCGGCCTCGGCGAAAGCGTTTTGGTCGAGGTAGTCACTGCCGGCTCCGGACAAGTAGGTGTCGGCGCCCATCTGTAGGCACAGGTCGATGAGCCGCAAGGTGGGGTCTTCGCGGGCCTCGAGCTCAGAGCCGAGCACCATCCGCGTCTCGATGCCGAGCTGTCCCATCAGCCGGCCGATCAGCTCGATGTTCAGCGCTGCCAGCTGTTTCTGACGTTTCTCGAGGATCTCGGCGATCGGCGCCATCACTTCCTCGAAATGAGTCGCCTTCCGATAGTTCGATTCCAAAGCGCGCAGATGCTTGCGGCGCCAGGGCTCGGTGTCGCGGACCTCGACCTCTCCGATCGTTTGCGGGAACCGGTGCTGCACCGGCACCGTGATCCACTGCGGTCCCGAAGCTCCCTTGATCCGATTGCGGTTCTGCCACTCGTTCTTCTTGAACTGGACGTTGTCGAGCAGAACGAAGACGTCGGCCTGCGCGACCTTGTCGAAGAAGCCGAGCCACGGGAGGTACTGCGGTTGATGTGCCGCCAGGGTCGTCACCGAGGTATGGGTCTCACCGGTTGGCGCCGGACGAGTCGCGCACGAAGATCGGGTTCGAAACGATCAGAGCCGGCCCGGGACCGCGAACCATCACGCGGTAGTAGGTCGTAGGAGCGTCTTGTTCTAGCGTTTCGAGCCACGCGATTTCGAACGGCGCCACCGTGTCGATCCTCCGGTACAGCTCGCCGTCGCGGACGATCGTGACTTGAATCGGAACGCTGTGCTCGCCGGCCTCGTCGACGCGAAGCGAAACCTCGATCTCTCCGCCGGAGACCTCGAGCGTATCGCCGGAGCGCGCCACCGGGCCTTCGTAGCCGACGCCGACCCCGGAGATGGCGAACTCGGTGAGCCGTAGGTCGGCGCCGTCGCGCTGTATCTGTGTCGCGTATACGCGGCCGTTCGCCAACGCCTCGAAAACGGCGTGATGGGTTCGCTCGCGGACGAGCACGACGGTCAAGATGTCGTCGAGCTGCTTTCCCGCTTGGCCGGCGAAGTGGAAGGCTGATTCGCCCACCGCCCATGGCGGGTTGTTCCTGTCGCCACGAGTGTACTCGAGGAGCGCCCGGTCCCAGGTGTCGCCGATGTCCGTCGCGGTCGTGTTGTCGGCGTAGACGGCGCCGAATCCGGCATAACCGTCGGTCTCGAGAAGGGCGTCCTTGTGGGACTCCGTCGACAGTCGCACCCGGACGCCGGCGCGCCCGAATTCATGGTAGTCGTCGGCCTCCGGCATCGACCAAAAGACCAGCCCGTTGTTCTCGCCGACCTCGTCGATCAGGGCTCCGAAGGGTTCGTATCCACGATCCGCTCCGTACGGATCGAGCCTCGGCACCGAAAACGGGAAGTTGACGTACAGTAACGTCGCTCCGGCGGCACACAGAATGGTCCCAAAGATTTCCCTTCGGCCCAGCGGCGAGCGACGGCGGCGCAGGTAGCGGCCCTTCTTTTCGTCCAACACGTACGCGAAGGCATAAGAGGCCGGGCGAAAGACGCCGGCGCGGGCGAGCGCGCGCCAGGATCCGATGACCAGAACAAGCCCGGGGAGAAGCAGCAGGAGACTGCCGAAACCGTAGTGCCGATAGTAGCGATTTCCGGCCGTGGGCAGGCCTTCGATGAAGTCGCGGGTTTCGGCTGCCGGGTAGGGGAATACTCCGGCGCCTGCGGCCGTCTCCCGGCCAGCAGAGCTGGGCGGCGCGAAGACAAGAAGGTTGCGCTGCATATCGTGGAGAACCAGGTCACCGGCCAGCAGGCTCCCGGTCCAGTAGTAGTAAGGAGGCGTTTCAATGCCGACGAAAAGCAGCGGAGACGGGTTCATCTCCTGCACCCGCCGAAGCTCGGCAAGGTACGCGTCAATGCCGAAGTCCTCGAGCATCGGGGTCGATTGGGTCACTTCGACGAAGCGACGGATCAGGGCGTGCCCGTAGCGAAACCGGTAGCCGAAGTTCTCGGTCAGCAGCAGGACGTCGATGCCGGCCTCGCGGGCGGCGCGGGCGATTTGCGCCGGGTGCATCGCTCCGCTGCTCGCGGTCGTGTGGACGTGCAGCACGGCGACGAGTTGCAATGGCGCCGCCTCCCGGGTGCCGGGCGCTGAGTCCTGGGATGCCGCGGGCGTTGCCGGGCGCCGATGGGCGCCCGTAGGTGCGGCCTCCGCGGTCGGCGGGGGCGCGATTCCGGTCGCCAGCACGGTCCCGACGACGGCTACCGTCAGGAGGTGGCGGCAGGCGCTCTGACCAGGCGTTCGTATGTATGTTGGAGGTGCCACAGCATCGCCTCGTAGCTGAAAATGGGGTGCCCGGACTCGTCGATCTCGGCCATCCACTCGCTGGCGCGACGTCCCATGCGGACCCGGGTGTCATCGTCGTCGATCAGCACACGCAACGCCCGCGCGAAGTCGGCGGGGTCTTCCGGCCGCGCCAGCACACCGGATTCACCGTCTTTGACGACGTCGGGGATGCCGCAAACGTTCGTCGCCACGGTCGGTATCCCCATCGCTTGGGCGATAACGAGGGCACGGCCCATGCCCTCGTTGCGCGACGGTTGGGCGTAGATGTGCAGGCTACCGATGAACTCGTTGACGTCCTGCTCCGTGCCGACAAAGTCGATGTCGTCGCCGACACCGAGCTCGGACGCCAAGGCGCGGAGCTCACCATCGAGCGCGCCGGCGCCCCAGATCAGCACCTTGCAGGGGCGCGGAGGTGGGTCGGTCGTCTGTAGCTCACCGATGGCACGGACGAGCACGTCGACTCCCTTGACGTGCTCGAGACGCGCCACGACGCCGATCCGCAGCGGACCGGTTTCTTCATCCGGTGGGTTGGCCGGCGGTAGTCGGTCGAGGCGAATGCCGCTGTGCACCACCACCCATTGGTTGTCGCGACCGATGCCGGCTTCGACCGATTCGCGCCGCTCTCCATCGCTAAGCGCGACGAGGCAGTCGGTGACGGGGGCGATGATGCGCTCGGCGAGAAGATAGATCCGGTTCTTTATGCCACGCGCGTAGCCGTACAGCACGTGCCCGTGCGGGGTGTGAATCACGACCGGTATGCGGGTGAGCCAGCCGGCCCAGCGGCCGAGGATACCGGCCTTGGCCGAGTGTGTGTGCAGTATTTCCGGCCGCTCGCGCACGAGCAGCCGCATGATTTGCCACAGCGCGATGGGGTCGTAGAAGAGATGCGGATCGCGGGTCAACGAGGTGACCAGCTCAATCCGCGCCGCTCCGCTGTCGGGCATGACGCCGCTTCCACCGATGCTGGGGCCAGTGGCCAGCAAGACGTCCCAACCGCGTTTCGCCAACCCGGCACAACTCTCCAGCGCTTGTTCCGCGGAGCCACCCGGGTCGAGCCGGGTGATCAAGTGCACGACCAGGGGCCGCCGACCGGAGTCTGAGCTGTTCGGTCGATCCATCATCTGAATAGAAACGCCGGCTTGGGATCAGTTGGATCGAAGAGCCCGGGCTTCACCCGCGGGTCGAAGAGGTCTCGAACGAAGCCCGCGAAGTCGCGTCCGAAGCCATGCGCGAGATAGCTGCCGGCGGCGAGGAGATCCTTGGGGAGGATCCGCATTTTCACCCCTGTCCTTGCCCGCGTGTGCGGCGGGACCGTCCCGTGGCAAGCGTGCTCCACAAGCGCCGCCGGCAGGTTCAGGCCCGACAATCTGGCCAACGGCATCGAACCCCAGAAGCGCGCGTTGATCTCCAGCAGGCGGTAGGAGCCGTCGCGCTCGTCGCGTTTGTATTCCACCATTGCCGGGCCGATCCAACCGACCGAACGCAACAGCTCGAGGCTCTGCTCGGTGAGCACCGGATCGTCGATCGAGACGCAGCAGGTGCTCGGTCCGCCCCCAATCGGGTACTCGCGGATGCGTTGATGTGCAACCGCTCCGAGCAAGGCAGAATCGTTGCCGAGAACCGCGGAGAAGCCGATTCCAGGGCCTACGATCCGCTCCTGGATGACCGGTCGCGGTTTGATTTTCGCCAGCCGCGTCCAAACGGAGTGGAGCTCCTCCGGCGACCGAGCAAGGCCATAGCGGTCTTTCGGGGCGAGGTAGAGGCTTTCGTCGTCGGCCAGCTTGACGATCGCCGGCAGGCCGACCTCGCGAGCGGCTTTGGTGAGATCGGCGTCGGTCTCAGGGCGTACCGTTCTCGGCACCGGAACGCCGATTTGTTCGGCGGCCGCGACGATCGACGCCTTTCCGATGACCTGCCGGACGATGTCGGGCCGCGGCACCAACACTCGGCAGCGGGAGCGGAATTCGTCGAGCCGGTCGGCAACCTGGATGACGCTGTTGGTCATGATCGGAATCAGCACGTCGACGCCTTCCGCCCGTCGCAGGAGGAACTCGACCATCGCCTCGCCTGCCTCGGGGCGGGCCGATTCGGTGCAGTACCGCGAGGCGAATGTGGGAACGCGCCTTGGCTTCCGCGACTCCACCGCGAGTACCGAGTGCTCAGCCCGCCCCAGGCAGCGGGCAACCTCCAGGGCGACTCGCTGGGAAGCGTCAGTGACGAGAACGCGCAGCGATTCGCGAGGCACCTAGCCTGACTCCTCGGTAACGGAAACAGCGCTCTCGGCGCTCCTCGTTCCGGCTCCTCGCACCGTCCACAGCCCGGTGCGCGCCAGGTGGCGGCCAAAACGGAGCAGCTGCTTCAAGTTAGGTTGTTTGGTGAGCTTGGTGAACTGGCTTCGCGCCTCCGGGATGAGAGACGAGTCGCGACGATGAAATCGGGGTTCAGATTGCGCCCTCAGCAGCGCCTCGAGATCGTTGCCGTCGGCGCTGGCGTAGGCGATCCGCCCGCGACCGATTTCGGCGTAGAGGTGGGCGTCGCTGCCGGCGGTTGGTATCAGTTGCGGTCGCAATGTCCACAAATGCCGCGCCAGATCGTTGCTGTTCCAGCGCGAGAAACCCTGCCCTCGGGCGTTGTAAACCTCGATTCCGTCGACCCGTTCGAGCGTGTCTTCGGCGAGGCGCCGTGTCCACTTGAAGGGATGCGCAAGTATGGCGAGTCCCCCCTGCTCGTGGATGGCGTCCACGGTCCGGCAGAAGTCCCTCGTGGTGATCTCGGCCTCGAGAAAAAAGCCCAGGACGTCACCGCGATCGGTCCCGACCTCGATCCCACGGATAAAGTGCAGACCCTGTTGCGGTTCTCCCGGCAGGTCTCGGGCGACCGCGAAGGTGTTGTGATCGGTGATCGCGATGGCGTCGAGGCCGCGGGCCCGGGCGATGTCGGCGATCTTGTCGACCGTCATCCGGCTGTCGAACGAAGCTTCGGTATGGCAGTGGAGGTCGAGTTGCATCATCGATGCCTTCGTCAACGGACCCAGTCGAGCAAAGCGGACGCCATCCGGTTCCGAGTGTATCTCGATTTTACGAGATCGCGGCTGTGTGGCCGAAGCTCCATCGGCGGCGCAATCCACTCCACGAACGCGTCGCGGGTGCTGCTCAATCGTCGCCTCCCAGGAGATCGCGATAGAGTCCGATCACCTGCTTCGCGTGTTCCTCCATCGAGTAACGCTCCTCGACCCGACGGCGCGCCGCTGTGCCGAGCAGGTGGCGGAGCTCGGGCGCGGCGTGGAGCCGGGCAACCGCCGTGGCCAGCCCGTCCGCGCTGCCGGGCTCTACAAGCAACCCGGTCGAGCCGTCCTCCAGGATCTCTGCCGGCCCGGCGGTATCGAACGCCACGGCGGGCAGGCTCGCCGCCATCGCCTCGATCAGAACCCGCCCGAAACTCTCTGCGGGAGACGGCAGCACGAACGCGTCGCTGGCGGCAAGCACGTCAGGGATGTCGTCCCGATGACCGAGAAACTCGACCGCACCAGCCAGATCTTCCTGCGCTGCCCGCTCCAGAAGCTTCGGCTTCTCCGGACCATCGCCGACAATCAGGCATTTCAGCTCGGGGATTTTCCGGCGCGCCATCGCCATCGCGTCCAGGAGGATGGTGTGGCCTTTGAATTCGATCAGTCGGCCGACGGTGGTTACGAGAAATTCGTCATCACCAACACCTAACGCCGCCCGCGCCTCGTCTCGTGTGCGGCGCGGAACGAACGTTTGCAGATCGAGCCCGTTCGGGATGACCCGGCAGTTCTCGTAGGCTCGCGGCCACGGTCGCAGCCGTTCGCGCACCGCGCTCGAGATGGCGATCGAGGCGGTGGCCCATCGTGCCAGCAAGCGATCGGACTTCGGATCCGGATCGAGGATGCGGATGTGCCACACCGTCGGGCAGCCGGTGGCGCGAGCCGCGAGCGCGGTGTAGAACATGGCGCGCGATCCGTTCGCATGCATGATCTGCGGCTCGAGTGTTCGAACCTGGCGGCGCGCCGCGCGAACCGCTGGGATGAGCGCCCGCAGGTTTCGAATCGGCGGCAGCGGTGCAATGTGTACGTCGACGGCCAGGGCTCGGGCGCGTTCCGCAACTTCGCCCTCCGCCGGGACGAACAGGAGCGGTTCCCAGTCGGCGTCCTTGAGCCCCTTGATCAGCGTCAGGAGGCTGATCTCGCCACCGCCGACGATTCGGGAATGATTCGAAACAAGGAGCACCGGGGACGTGCTCATGCGCTGTCAGCTGGCAATTTGTGGGGCGCTCAGACGTGCGTCGATGGGGGCCGGTGCGCCGACGGTCGAGTCCTCTTCTTCGCGCAAGAGCAAGGCTGCGCCGACCAGCCCCGCAAGGAGCCACATCGGCTCCATGATGCGCACAATGATGAACGTGTTGGCGCCGATCCCGTGCACGAGAATGCCGATAAGCCCCGCAATAAAGCCGTTCGCGAGGATGGTCTCGATACGCGTCGTGCTGACTCGTCGCAGTCGAAAGCCCGTGCCTGCCAAACGGATGATCAGCCAAATGAACAGGGCGAAGCCGATGAGGCCGGATTCCGCAATGACCCGGGGGTATTGAGCATCGATCAGGCCGGCACCCGTTACTCCGGCTCCCGTAAGGGGGTACTGGATCAACGAAGTTGCCGCGATGACCCAAGCTTCGAGGCGGGCTGCCGCCGAAGGCTCGATCGTGTACCCGAGGAATTCGATGCTGCCTCGCTGCGCGCTCAGCGTGTACGTGGCGCGCTCGATGAGGGCCTCGGGGGGCGAGACGACCATCAAAACGAGGAACACGCTGATCAACAGGAAGAAGATCGCTTTTCGACGACTCAAGGCGATGGTGGCTATTAGCATGGCGCAAAACGCGAGCCACGAGGTGCGGGAATACGTGAAGGCCAAGGGGACCATCATCAGGCAGGTCGCCAGCACCCACCGACTGCGCTCGGCCCCGTTTTTCGCCGCCCCCAGGAAAGCCAGCGACAACGCCATCATCAAGACCAGATAGCCACCAAGAGTGTTCGGTTCGCCGTGCTCGCCTTCGAACGGCGCCGACACTCTGGCGGCGAACGGGATCTGGGACATGCCGATGACCGCGATGATGACCGCTGTGACGAGGGCGGCGTACAAAAGCCGACGGATCTGATCGCGGTCGCGAACATAGTTAACGACCAGGAAGTAGATGACGGTGTATTCGACGTATTTGAGCACGTAGAACGAACCGGTCATCAGGTTCAAACGGCCCATCAAGGCGCCGAACAGTGTCACCAGCGCGGAGAACCCGAGGTAGGCGATGATCGGTCCGTTGAGCGGCGTGCGGCGGAACAGCGCGGCTTCCTTGTAGACCGCCAGTCGGACGAGCCACGCCAACGCGATGATGACGATGACGCAGTCATCCAAACGCAGAGTGATACCGCGAACGGCCGTCGCCGAGGTGCCTGCGAGGTCGCCGACGATGAACTCGGGTGACAACAACATCGAGAAGACCAGGACGTAGAACGTCGCCTCTGCCGACCACAGCACGACGAGGAGCAAGGCGATCGCCGCCGCGATCCCGGCGACGACGATAACCTCCGCCGACGAGGCGATGAGGGCGACGACCGGCGCCAGCAACACGACGAGGGTGAGGCCGACGATATTGGCCTGCAGGCGGGATCGCCTCGGTGGGCGGCTCTCGAGTCGCGAGGTGGCCGTTGCAGTGGTGAACGCCATGTCGCCCGGCTCCGGTCTAGGTTCGGCGGCCGAGGATCTTCGAAGCTGGCCGCCCCAAGCTGCCGAGAACTCCGGTGGGAGGCCCCGTGGCCCCTTCCTCGTAGCGGTAGTGGTGGTCGGTGTCGCGCAGAGCAGTCTCGGCTTCGGCCCTTACATCGTTCATCACGACGCCCCAGATGTCGGCGTTGACGTTGTCGAAGTGACTCTTGGCGCGCTTCAAGACGTCACGGCCCACCTTGCCGACCTCGTAGATCAGCACGACGCCGTCGGTGTGCTCCGCCAGCACCGCCGAATCGGTGACCGGAATGATCGGTGGCGTATCGATGATGATGATGTCGAAGGCGTCGCGCAGCTCGTCGAGCAGGTCGCGCATCGACTTGCTCGATAGCAACTCTGCCGGGTTCAACGGGTTGGAGCCCGAAGGTAGCAGGTGGAGGTTGTCCATGCCTGGCGTCAGCATGACGATGTCCATCGGCAGCTCGCCGAGCAGGATGTCGGAGAGGCCGCGGGTGGCCGATTCCCAGGGCATGCTGGCGGTCAACACGTCGGCGAGCCCCGGTTCCTTCTGCAGCCCGAAAACGCGGTGAATGTCGGGGTGACGCAGGTCGGCGGCGAGCAGCATGGTCTTGTGGCCCATCTGCGCGAACGACAGCGCCAGGTTCGCCGCGGTCGTCGTCTTACCCTCTTCGAGCACCGAGCTGGTCACCATGATGATCTTTGCATCGGCGGCAGCGCGCGCCTTCTCGATGTTGGTGCGCAGGGCACGGTACGCCTCTGCCACCGGCGAACGAGGATCGTAATGGGTCACCAGGGAGGAGAAGTGGTTGATGTCGGGGTTCTCCAGCATCTGCGGCATCGTGCTGCGAATGATGGTGCGGATGTCGTCGAAGTCGATCGGCGGGATGATGCCGATGACCGGCACATTGAGTAGCGCTTCGACGTCCTCGATGGCGCCGATCGAGGTGTCGAGGGTCTCGACGAGCAGGGCGATGACGACCCCGAGCAGGAGGCCGATCGAGGCGGCGATCAAGCCGCGGCTGGCGCGCCTGGATTCGGTTACCGGGACGGCGTCGATGGCGCGCTCGATGATCTGGATCTCCTGTGTCTTCTGCGAGTCGCTCAGCGCCGCAGCCTCGTGCTGCGAACGAACCTGGGCATACATATCGGCGTTCAAGTCGACCTCGGCACGCAGGCGCTCGAGCTCGGCGTCGTTCGCCGGCATGGCGAGGAACTTCGCCTGAAGGGCGTCGCGTTCGGCGATGAGTGCGGCTCGTTCCGAGGCAAAGGTCGTGCGGAACCCTGCCACCATGCCGCGCAGCTGCTCCGCAACAGCCACGACTTCCGGTGACTCCGGTGTTTGGTACGACAGCAAGGTTCGAAGCTCCCCGTCGAGATCGCGCAGCAACGCGTAGCTCTGGGCGATCTCCGGGCTGTTGGTCAGAGAGCTGAGCATGTCGAGGCGGGGTGCGAAGTCGCCGGCACTTGCCTTGTCAAGCACCAGGATCGCGCCATCGAGTGCCGCGACGTTGGCCTTCGCCAAGCGGAGATCGCGATGGGTTTGGCTGATCTCGTCGGTGCCGAGGCTGAGCCTCTCGGCGTTGGCAAGCATGAAGTCGACAAGAACCGTTTGCGACGCCTCCAGGTCGGCCTCGACTTGGCGGAGCCGATCGCGCAAGAAATTGAGGCCCTCGATGACGTTCTGGTTCACCTCGTATTCGTTTCGCTTGGCGTAGGTATCGAGCAGGGCGTTGAGGTAGAGGATTGCGTCTTCCCGATTCGGTCGCCTGACCGTAACCAACAGGATGCTGGTTCCCTCCACGACCGTCGCTACGATCGAGTCGCGCAAGCTGCTGATGAAGTCGAGGTCCCCGGCGTTTGCGGCGATCTGATCGTCGGTCAGCGGCGTGCCATCTTCCTCGTTGATCAGGCGGCCTAGGGTGACCGCAACCTCCTTGAGTACCTCACGGCTCAGCATGACTTCGGCGTGCGTGTCGAGCCGGTTGCCTTCTTCGTAGTAGTAGAAGGTCTGCATCATGAGGTCGAGCGGCTGGCTGCGCGATACGACCCGAATCCTGCCGGTAGCCTCGAATACCGTCGGTGGCTTCTGGGTGAAGAAAACCCCTAGCAGGCCGGCGAGGATCGGCATCAAGATGACGATCCACTTCCTCTTCTGGAAGGTGCGGAGGACGTAGTCGCGGAGGTTGCGTTCGTATTCCACAGTCAATCAACGCCGGAGGAGCTCGATAATCGTAAGGGCGCTCAGGATCAAGCTGAAGACGCCGACCCAATCACGGATCTTCTCCCGGCGATCGTCCCTGAGCGGGACGACGATGGAATCACCTGCCAAGAGGGCAGGAGCCGAGGCCGCCTGGCCGGTGCCCAGAGTGATGTCGAGGTTCACCGGGATGACCTCCCCGGTCCCAGGACGCGACACGTACACAGCGTCCGTTTTGGCGGTCTGCGTGTAGCCGCCGGCCTGGGCGATGGCGTCGAGCACCGAGATGCCTGCGGTGTAGGTGTACACACCCGGCGTCCGGACCTCACCGAAGATATACATGCGTCTCGAGCTCTGTTGGATCGACGGCACATTCACCGTATCGCCCGCCAGAAGCGGCGGGTCTTCCGCGGTCCCGGCGAGCACAGCCGGGACGTCGACCCGGCTTTCGACACCTTGGCGTAGGAGTCGAACGTCGCTCAGGTCCCCGTTGGAGGTCGGGCCGCCGTGGCTGAAGATCAGATCGACTACCGTCACCTTGCCCTCGAGCGGATACGTGCCTGGTCCGCTGAGAGCGCCTGCTTGTAGGGCAATCTCGCCGCTCAGCGTCGCCTTCCAGGCGTTGTATTCGACGACACGGACCTCGGAGAAGCCCGCCGGTACGTACCGGCGAAACTGCTCGGTGAGCATCCGGGTCAACTCGGTGGGTGTCGTCCCTGACGCCTGCACAGCTCCGATGCCGAAGCGCGCGATGTAGATGCTGCCGTCGGCCAGCACGCGGAAAGTCACCGGTGTCGGAACCTCGGGTCCCAAGAAGGTCGTCACCGCGATCACGTCGCCCGGGCCGATGCAGTCGGTCAGGCGCGCGGCCGCGACTCGAGATAGGATGTCTTGACCGATCCCACTCTGACGGAAGGAGCAACCGCATGAAACGGCTTCGATGGATACCGGCCTGGGCGGCATTGGGTTGTTTTGCCGGCGCCGGCGCAGCACAGGTTCCGGAAAACGCCTTCGACAAGGATCCGTGGCCCATGGTCGAGGAAGGGCCGGTGAAGGTCTTCATCCTGGCCGGCCAGTCCAACATGCAGGGCCACGCCGCGCTGGGCCCGGTGGAATATCTGATTTACAA
>JADFNY010000311.1 GCA_022563115.1 Acidobacteriota bacterium
AGGCCAGCATCGCCGACGATTCCGTCGTGCTCGGCGTCGTCATCGACGGCCAGGCGCGCGCCTACAGCATCCGCCTCCTCAACGCCCACGAGGTCGTCAACGACACGATCGGCGAGACGAACTTCGCCGCCGTATGGTGACCGCTCGCCAACACGGCCGTCGTGTACGGTCGCGACTACAGGGGCAAGACGCTCAACTTCGAGGCCTCCGGTGGGCTGATGAACAGCTCGCTGGTCATGCAGGACAAGCAGACCGACAGCTACTGGTCGATCATGACCGGCGATGCCATCGGTGGTGAGTACAAAGGCACCAAGCTCGTCGAGCTCCCGGTCAGCAAGAAAGTCGAGTGGAAGGACTGGGTACAAGAGCACCCCGACACGCTGGTTCTGTCGGTGAACGGCGAACAGGACGCCCCAGACCCCTACGCCGACTATTTCCGCAGCCAGCGGGGCTTCCGCGGCCAGCAGGCCACCGACGGGCGGCTGAACACCAAGGACTCGATCTACGCCTTCCGGTACGACGACAGGCCGTACGCCATCGAGACCGACGGGGTCGAGGGCGGCAAGACCTTCGAGCTGCACGACGGCAGCCACGCTTTTGTACACCGAGCAAAGAGCGCCGAGCTGTTGGAGGGCAGCAGCGCCTACTGGTCGGAGGTCGGCTTCGAGAGGCGTGGCGAGGAATGGGTCGAGGCCGGTACCGGCGCCCGGTTCTCACCGCAATCCGGAGAGTTCGAGGGCGGCACCGTGTATCGCCTCAGCGGCTTCGACACCTTCTGGTACAGCTGGAGCCTGAACAACCCGGATACGGCGCTGCTGAAATAGACGGCTCAACTCGTCTGCGTCGGCTCCCGGCAGCGCAGCAGCCGTGCGCGCGCGAGCCCCAACGCTCCGAACTCGGCCGCCAAGCCGGTACGCATCGAACCGATCCAGCTTCCTAGCCACGCCGGGGAGCAGGGCGCCTCCATCGCCCGCAACGCTGTGCTGGCAAGTTCTGGACGGCACCTTCGAGATGTAAGGAATCGTGGCCTTCTTGCACTCACTATCCGGAGGGCGCAATCCTGCGCGCTCGCTATCAGGAAACAGCTCTGAATTCTCTTTAAGGAGGAGGATCGAATGAAGACCCTGCGAATGTGGACGTGGCTATTGATCGGTGTCGTTGCAACGGTTGGCGTAGCTTCAGCGGCCCCGTTTCAGCAGACGGCGGGGCAGTTTGGGGTCGAGGTCGCAGCGGTACAGACCGACATCTTGGTTCTGGATGGGGACGGCCGGCCGGTAGCTGGCCTCACACGTAGCGATTTCGAGATCTACGAGGACGGCGTCAAGCAGGAGATTGACGACCTCGACCTCATCGAAGCCGGCGCGGCTGACGGGGTTACAAACGTCACCCGCCGCCGTTTTGTCCTCATTGTCAACCGGTTAGGGGCCAGGCCTCTTGTCCTCGCCCGCGCCAAGCGAGCGCTGGAAGTCTTTGTCAACGAATTCCTCGCTGAGGGCGACGAAGCCATGGTGATCGAGATCGAATACTCAACCACGGTGCTCCAGACGTTTACCGACTCCAAGGAGTTGACGATCCGGGCGATCCGCGACATCACTCCGCTGAACGTGAGCACATTCCAACATACCGCCACTCGACAGATCTATGACAGTCTCGAAAGGTTGGGGCAATTGTTGGAGCCCCTTCCTGGACGGAAGGTCGTCATCTTTCTGTCCAGCGAACCGAACCTCATCCGGGAAGGCGTCTTCTACATCAGAAGAACGGTGAACGCTCTCAATCAGTCGAACACCACGCTGTATTCGCTCGACCTAGACCTCCTCCATCGTCCCTTCTTGCAGGCGGTTGATGCGAGCGGGCTCTCCGGGCTAGCGACCGGGACCGGGGGTCGGTACTTCTTCACTCAGAGCCGCTTCAGCTTCATACCGGCAGTGCGCACCATTGGCGAGGAAAATCGCCGCTACTACTTGTTGACGTATACGCCAACCAACCACGCGCACGAGGGTAAATATCGACAGATCGAGATCAGGGTGAAGCGACCTGGCTTCGAGGTGAAGGCACGACCGGGCTACTTCGCCCCCGCAGCGAGCGAAGTCATCATTGCCGATAGGTAGCCCGAGGGTCCCGTTGACAACGCCCGGCAGCGGAGCATCATAGTCACGTTCCGCGACCACGGGAACCAAGATGGAAGAACGGCGCTGGCATCGGTTCTATGACGAGGGGGTTCCGGCGAGCATCGATTTCGAGAACGCTCCTCTGCCGCGCTTTCTCGAGCGCTCGGCCGCCGAGCACGGCGATGCAACCGCTCTCGTATTCGCCAACCGACGCCTGTCCTACAGGCAGTTCAAAAAAGAGGTCGACCAGTTCATGACGGCGCTGGCGGCGCTGGGGGTCGAAAAGGGAACCAAGGTGGCGATCCAGCTGCCCAATCTGCCTCAGACGGCGATTGCCTACTACGCCACACTGTCCCTTGGTGCCCAGGCTGTGATGACCAATCCCCTGTACGTGGAGCGTGAGATCGAGCACCAGTGGAACGACGCCGGATGCTCCGTGGCGGTGGTCGCAGACTACCTGTTCGAGGAGCGCGTCAAAGGCATCCGCGACAAGCTTCCTGTGAAGAGCTACATCATCACGTCGATCCCTGATTATCTGCGGTTCCCGCTCAACCTGCTCGCGCGACTCAAGCTCAAGAGAGCGGACCCGCCCTTGGTGGCGAAGGTGGAGCCCGGCGACGGCATTCACTTCATGAGTGAGCTCATCAAGACAACGGCGCCCGACCCACCGAAAGTGAACATCGCTATGGACGACATCGCCGTGATCCAGTATACGGGCGGCACGACGGGTGTCTCCAAAGGGGCAATGCTCACTCACCGCAACCTGTCGTACAACGTCCAGCAGTTGGCTGCGTGGTTCCCCGGCGGTCGGCGCGGCGAAGGGGTGGTGCTTGCTGCTCTGCCGTACTTCCACGTCTTCGGGATGACCATCTCGATGAACTACCCCGTGTACGTGGCCGCGGCGATGGTGCTCGTTCCCAATCCGCGCGATATCCCTCAAATGGCGAAGAACATCGCCAAGCACCGTGTGGCGCTCTTCCCAGCGGTGCCGGCCATGTTGAACGCAATCAACAACACCCCCGGGGTGGGCGCCCTCGATTTTACCAGCCTGACGTGCTGTTTCTCCGGCGGCGCACCGCTGACAACCGACGTCTTGGAGGAATTCGAGAAGCTGACCGAGGCCAGGATCCTCGAAGGATATGGCCTCACCGAGACATCACCCGTAACCCATGTCAACCCGCTGCATGGCAAGCGCAAGATAGGTAGCATCGGTGTTGCCATTCCTGAAACCGATTTCAAAATCGTGGGCCTCGAGGATGGCATCACCGAGATGCCGCGCGGCCAGGAGGGCGAGCTCATTATCAAGGGCCCTCAGGTCATGAAGGGGTATTGGAAGAGGCCGGACGCCACAGCAGACGTTATTAGGGATGGGTGGCTCCACACTGGGGACATCGCGGTGGCAGACGAAGAGGGGTATACGTTCATCGTCGGCCGAAAGAAGGACATGATCCTTGCGAGTGGCTACAACGTCTATCCGGACGAAGTGGACGACGTCCTGATGGCGCATCCCGCCGTGCTCGAGGCGGCGACGATCGGCGTCCCTGATGAAAAACGGGGTGAGACGGTCAAGTCGTTCATCGTGCTGAAGGACGGGCAGGCGGCCACTGCCGAAGAGCTGAAGGAGTACTGCAGGAAGGAGCTTGCCGCCTACAAGATTCCGCGGCAGATCGAGTTCCGCGACGAGTTGCCCAAGAGCACGGTGCTGAAGATCTTGCGACGGGAGCTGCGGGAGCAGGAGGCGGCGAAGCTCAAGGCCAGGTCAGACACTTAGGAAAGGCTGCCCCATGACTTCCTTTACCACACAGATCAGTAATGGCATCGCCCGTCTCGAGTTCAACCTGCCGGGCGAGCCGGTCAACAAGATCTCACACGCAGTGCGGCTGGAGCTCGAATCGTTGCTCGATTCCCTCGGTCGTGACAGCGACGTTCGCGCGGTCGTACTCATCTCGGGCAAGCAGGATAACTTCATCGCGGGTGCCGACATCAATGAATTTGTCGCGCTCGAGACCCAGGAAGACGCTCTTGCGCTCATCCACCGCGGCCAGGAGTTGATCAACCGATTCGAGAACCTGGGCAAACCGGTGCTCGCCGCCATTCACGGCGCGTGTCTCGGTGCCGGCCTCGAGGCCGCTCTCGCCTGCACTTATCGGATCGCCACCGACCATCCGAAAACGATTCTCGGCCTGCCCGAGGTCCAGATCGGGATCCTCCCCGCCGCCGGCGGCTGTCAGCGGCTGCCCAGGCTCATCGGCACGCGGGCGGCCCTCGACATCATTCTGCCGGGCAAGAGGGTTGCAGCGGGGCGCGCCTTCAAGCTCGGTATGGTGGATGAACTGGTGCCACCCGACAGCCTCGATGATGCCTCAATGGCTGCGGCGCGCCGCCTCGGTGGAGGGTGGCGTCCGAAGCGTTCGGGCGGCGGGGTAATGGGCGCCCTGCTCGACAAGAACCCTCTCGGACGTCGGATAGTGTTTGGAAAGGCCCGAAAAGCCGTTCTGAAGAAGACGGGTACGCACTATCCTGGCCCCCTCGCGGCGCTGGATGCTGTCGAGCACGGGCTGAAGCACGGTGTCAAGGCCGGGCTGGAGCGAGAGGCGCTTCACTTCGCCGAGCTTGCCGTTGGCGACGTCTCCCGCAATCTCATGCGGATCTTCTTTGCCAATGCTGCCCTCAAGAAGGACCCTGGCGTCGAA
>JADFNY010000312.1 GCA_022563115.1 Acidobacteriota bacterium
GCGGTGTCCGGCGCCGCGAGGGCGGCGGCAATCTCGGATCTCGAGCCGGAGCCGGACGATTTCGTCGTCCCGGGCGTAGTGATCGCGGACGCGCCCCGCTTTCCGTGGCGTGGCTTGCTGATCGACCCGGGCCGCCACTACCTCTCGATCGAGGTGATGAAGCGCAACCTCGACGCCATGGCGGCGGTGAAGCTCAATGTTCTGCACTGGCACCTGTCGGAAGATCAGGGGTTCCGGGTCGAGAGCCGGGTGTTTCCCAAGCTCCACGAGCTCGGCTCGGACGGCCAGTACTACACGCAGGACGAGATTCGCGACGTCATCGCCTACGCGCGCGATCGTGGGATTCGGGTGATGCCGGAGTTCGACATGCCCGGGCACACGACGAGCTGGTTCGTCGGCTACCCGGAGCTCGCCGCCGCACCGGGCCCCTACGAGATCATCGAGACCTGGGGGATCCAGGATCCGACGATGGATCCGACGCGCGACCAGACCTACGAGTTCCTGGCGGCGTTCATCGCCGAGATGGCGGCGCTGTTCCCCGACCCCTACTTCCACATCGGCGGCGACGAGGTCAACGGCAACCAATGGAACGCCAACCCCGCCATCCAAGAGTTCATCCTCGAGCAAGGGCTCGACGACAACCAGGGCATGCAGTCGTACTTCAACCGCCGCCTGCAGGCGATCCTCGCCGAGCATGGCAAAAAGATGGTCGGCTGGGACGAGATCATGCATCCGGACCTCTCCCCCGACATCGTCGTGCAGTCGTGGCGCGGCCCCGAGATGCTGGCGCGGGGGGCACGTCTCGGCTTTCACGGCATCCTGTCGAACGGCTACTACATCGACTTGATGTACCCGGCGGCGCAGTACTACGCCGTCGACCCGCTGGGCGATCAAGCCGCGATGCTGACGGTCGAGCAGCGAGCCCGTATTCTCGGCGGCGAAGCCACCATGTGGGGCGAGTACGTCGTCGATGAAACCATCGACTCGCGGATCTGGCCGCGCACTGCGGCGATCGCCGAACGCTTCTGGTCGCCGGCGTCGGTGAGCGAGGTCGACGACATGTACCGCCGGCTCGAAGCCACCAGCCGGTGGCTCGAGTGGGTCGGCGTCACCCATCGCTCGGGATATCCGCTGATGTTGGCCCGCTTGAGTGCGGGCCAACCGATTGCGCCCCTGCGGACGCTCACCGACGTGCTCGAGCCCCTCAAGGGGTATCGTCGGGGGCGGACGCGCGCTTACAGTCGCTTCACACCCTTGAATCGCCTGGTCGACGCGGCACGTCCGGAGAGCGCCCAGGCCCGCGGGTTCGGAGCTTCGGTTGATGAGTACCTGGCATCCGGCGGTAGCGGTGCCGACGAGTTGCGCCACCTCATCGAGGAGCAGCTCGTGATATGGCGTGACAATCACCCGGCCGTGGTGACGATCGCGGCGTCCTCGACGATGCTTCCCGAGGCCGAGTCGCTCTCGGCACAGCTGCGGACAACGGCGGAAGTCGGCCTGGACGCCTTGCGGGACATCGACGCCGACGCACCCACCGGTGATCGCGAGTACAGCGCCCGACTGTCGATGCTGGAGCGCGCAGACACCCCGCGAGGGGCGCTCCAGCTGATGGTCGTCTCGCACGTCCGCCGGCTCGTCGACGCCGCCCACACGAGCCGTCGATGATCGTCTACGCCGCCCACACGAGTCGCCGATGATCGACGAACCTGAGGATGATTTCACCAGCAGCCTGATCCGGTTTCGTCTCCGGCGCCGCCGGGTCCGTCCCGAGATCACCACCGTCATGGTGATCCTGTCGCTTGCTACCGCGGTTCTCTGGATCAGCAACATTCGCTTCGAGCGCATGCTGGAGCGGGAACAAGCGCGCGTCGAGGGACTCGCCGAGCTCATCGAGGAAGCCGACCGCGCCAGTTTCACCCGAGAGGACTTCGCCCGGGCGCGCGGGGATCTCGAGTTCGTCCTCGCCGATACGGCGGAGCGCGTTCGCAGCCTCGAGGCGGCCGCCGGCGCCCGGGAACGTGTCATCGCCGAAGCCGCCGCCAGCATCGTGTTCATCCAGGGCAGCTACGGGTTCGTTAATCCCGACACCGACCGGCCGCTGCGCTACTTCTACGGGCAGGGCGACCGGCCGCTGCGGATGCCCGACGGGATGACGATGGTGACCACCGGTGGGAACGGACCGATCGTCAACATCTTCTATACGGGCACGGGTTTCATCGTCGACCAGCAAGGCCTGCTCATTACCAACCGCCACGTCGCCTACCCGTGGGAGTTCGAGGCAAACGCCCAGTTCACTCTGAAGGCCGGGTTCCGGGCTGATCGCCGTGGATTCATCGGCTTCCTCCCGGGTGTCGAGGAGCACTTCGACCTCGAGATCGTGGCGGCGAGCGACAGCGGCGCCGACGTTGCCCTGCTCCGAATCGTACGGCTGTACCCTCCGGATCTCGATGCCGCGCCCTTCGTCGTCCCCGCCGCGTTGGCGATCGCCGCCGCCGACCCCGATCCGGGCGACGAGGTTGTCGTGATGGGCTATCCGGCCGGAGTCGAGGCGCTGCTGGCACGTTCGGACCAACGGTTCGCCGAGGGCCTGTTGGCCCGGGGACCGGTGACCTTCTGGGAGGTCGGCCAGGCCCTCGCCATCGGCGGCTACATCCAGCCGCTCTCCACCCAGGGAATCGTCGGCCAGGTGACCAACTCGATGATCGTCTACGATGCCGATACCGGCAGCGGCGGCAGCGGTGGGCCGGTGCTCGGGCTCGACGGCGCGGTGGTGGCGGTGAACACCGCGATTCTGGAGCAGTTTTCGGGGTCGAACCTGGGAGTACCAGCGCGAGAGGTGCGGGCTCTGCTAGCCGCGTTCGGCGGCCGCGAGCAGAGCCCGTAGGGTCCCCAATCCGAGTTTCGAGCCGCTTACGAGCAATACGACGCTCTGGCCGGCGAAACGTCGCGGGTTGCGCATCAGGCAGGCGATCGGCAGCGCCGCCGCACCCTCGACCATCAAGTGTTGCTTGTCCAAGACCACCAGAATGGCGTCGGCGATCTCCTGCTCCGACAGCAACTCCCAACCGTCGACAACGTCACGGCACACATCAAAGGTGATCGAATCGTGATCGATGCCGCCGGCGGTGCCGTCCGCAAGGGTCGGCCGTGATTCCATGTCGATGATCTCGCCCGCCTGGATCGACTCGTACATCACCGGTGAGTTTTCCGGCTGGCAGCCGATGATCTCGACCTTTTGGTCCACCGACTTGAGGTAACCGCCGACGCCGGCGACGAGGCCACCGCCGCCGACCGGGACGAGGACAGCGTCGATGTCCTCGGTTTGCCGTCGTAGCTCCAGACCGATGGTGCCCTGCCCGCCGATGATCGAAGGGTCGTTGTAGGGCGAGACGTACGTCTGCCCTCGCTCGGCGGCGAGGCGGCGGGCCAGCTTTTCCGCCTCGATGCCGTCACCGGGGACCAGCTCGGTATCCGCCCCGTAGGAACGAATGGCCTCGAGCTTGGCAGGCGAGACACTTTCCGGCAGGAAGATCGTGCCGGGTATGCCGAAATGGGTCATCAGGTAGGCGCACGCCGCGCCGTGGTTGCCGGACGACGCGGTCAGCACCCCGTTGGTGCGCTCCTCTGCGGATAGCGCCAGCATCTTGTTCATCGCGCCGCGCAGCTTGAACGAGCCGGTGATCTGGTTGCTCTCCAGCTTCAGATACACGTCGGCGTCGGCGAGCTGGCTCAGAAAGTTGCTGCGTTCGAGCGCCGTTTGCCGGATGTGGCCGCGGATGCGCTGTTCGGCGTCGATGACCAGCGCGGCTACGTCGAGCCTGGCGGCCTCGCTCATGCTCTTCTCCGGGCTCGATCGATTGTCGTGCCTCTAACCCGCATATCTCAACGACCTCCTGCTGCGGGCGCAACGAAGGGCGTTGAGATATGCGGGCTAACGATCGTCTCAGGCCATCTGGAAGGCGCGGGCGCGGAACAGGAAGTCCACGATGTTACCCTCGTGAGGCTGCAGCCAGTTGAGTTGGATCGTCGGCACCGGCCCGAGGTTGAGACGGTCGATGTTGGTGGCGTCGAGCAGCGCGGCGCGGAACGTCTCGTCGTTGGTGATGCCGGTTGCCACCAGCGTCGGGCCGATGGCGTCGATCATCTTGTCCTGGGGGCAATCGACCACGGTGACGAACGGGAACATGTACTCCTTCGAGGCGGCAGCGGAATAGGGCGAGTTGCAGTGCAGCACGGTGGGGCGGAGGTAGTCGCAGAGCTCCCGGGGGACGAGGCGGTCGCCGTCGCGATGGGCGGCGGTGACCTCGGCGACGTCCTGCTCCTCGGTGGTGGCGTCGATGTCGACCGAAATGGCCTCGGCCTGCCCCGCGACAGTGAACGCCGCCAGCGCCGCCTGCGGATCATCGGGCGGCAGGGGCGCAATGGGGCCGAGCCGTGCGGCCAGCGCCTCGGCGATCTCGGCGCCATGACGTGGTGCCCAGATTCCCGAGCAGTTGATGCACGAGCGACCGCTGTTGACCAGCACCGAGTCGACCATCAGGTCGAGGTGCCGCTCCCAGTCGTCGACGGTATCCTCGCCGAACAGGATCTTGCTGAACCCGGGCCCGTGCACCTGCACGGCGGGGTTACCCTCGTACTGCTCGACGGTCGGCAAACCCCCGAAGATCAAGCTGCGCGGGCAGCTCTTGAGCACCGCCGCGCCGATGTCACCGCCGCCCGGATAGAGGGCGATCGCCCGGCGCGGAATGCCGGCCTCGAAAAACGCCTGCGCCATCCGCCACGGTGTCCACGGCTCTTGCGG
>JADFNY010000313.1 GCA_022563115.1 Acidobacteriota bacterium
GGAGGCCCGGGTGCAGTATTGGAGGGGAATGGTGCTGGAGTCGATGGGCAATTCGGAAGAGGCGCGGAGGGCCTGGCAGTCTTGCGCGGCGGGGACCCGAGGCGGGCCGCAGCAGCAGGAACACATCGGTCTTTGCGAAGGGAAGCTCCGATGAAGCCGCTTGACGGCGTGCTGAAGAGCTCCCGCTAGTTTTTCAGCACCCGAGGTCCCGCCAGACGACAACCGTTCATCGTTTCAGGGCACTAGTCGCGCCCGGCCGCGCCTTTGCGCGGAATGCGCTCGTCGCTCATCGCCGCGTGGTACACGAACGAGGCCATGATCACGGCGTTTTTTCTGAGATCGTCGAGCGGCAGCGTGTCGAAGTAGTCCAAGTTGGTGTGGCCGCCCGTGCCGCCGATACGGTCCTGAAGGAACTGGAACGCCGGCAACCCGGCGTTGTCGAAGGGCACGTGGTCGGTGCTGCCCACACCCCGCGACGAGACCGTCGTCATTCCAAGATCGCGGAACGGCTCCGTCCAGGCCGTCAACGTCCTGCGCGCGAACTCGTTTCCCTGCAGGTAGATGCCGCGGTATTGGCCGGGACCATAGTCCTGGTTGAAGTACACCGAGAACCTCTCGTAGGCGGGCGTCACGCCCACCGCCGCGTCGTTCGGATCGCCGAAGTGCTTCCGGACGTAGGCGCGCGAACCGAAGAGGCCCTGCTCCTCGCCGGCCCATAGCGCGACGCGGATCGTGCGCCGCGGCTCGACACCGACGGCTTTCAGGATGCGGGCCGCTTCGAGCATCACCGCGACGCCCGAGGTGTTGTCGGAAGCGTTCGGGCTGGCGTGCCAGGTGTCGAAGTGAGCGCCCAGCATCACCAGCTCGTCGGCGAGGTCGGAGCCGGGGATGTCGCCGAGCACGTTGCTCGCTTGCTCGACTGTGTCGCCGATCCGGTTGCGTATCTCGACCTCTATGGCGACCGGGATGTCGCGTTGCAGGATGCGATACATGCGGTTGTAGTGCTCGGGGTTCACCGCAACGATGGGCAGGGAGTCGAAGTTCCCCTCCCGCGACCAGTTGTCGACCTTGGTCCCGGGACGCGCGAACCCGCGCACCGCCCCCGGCCAGCCGCTGCGCGATTCGAGCACGACGACGGCGCCTTCGGCCTTGAAGAAGGCGATCTGCTCCACCGCGCTGACCACGTCGGGATTCGGAGGCGCCGCCGCGGGACGCGCCGCCGGCGTCGGGGCCGGCTGCGCGAGCTCCCGCAATTGTTCGTCTGTCCACCGCGTCACACCCTCGGAAAAGCGCGTCAGGGCGATGCTCGCCGGCGGCGTCGAGAGCACGGCCGCGCCCCGCAGCCGGCCGCGGTAGCGCTCGAGATCCTGCCGCGTGCGCACATTCGCGATGACCACACTCAGCCGCTGCACGCCGTCGGTGCCCGGCGTGTTGGCGAGCGGGTACCCGACCATGGGCTGGTAGTCGGGCTCGAGCATGTGCAACGAGACGTACTCGTTGTCCCAGCTCACGCCGTAATCCATGAACGGTTCGATGACTGTGTTCACCAGCCCGATCCGTTTCATTTCGCCGATCGCCCACTGCTGGGCGCGGGTCATGTCGTCCGACAGCGTGTAGCGCGCCCCCAGCACATCGGTCATGTAGGAGAGGGTGGCGGCGAGCTGCGAACGCTGCAGCCCTTCCTCGCGGATGCTGGCAACCATCTGCCAGTCAACGGCGGGTTGGTCGTTCTGTGCGAACCCGGGTTGCACCACCGCGACGATGAAGAGAACGACGGCAATTGCCCGACGGATCATGGCTGGCTCCATTCGTTGCTGTGGTTGCGATGTCCCGTCGTCCACGAGGCTACGAGGAACGGCGGAATTGAGCAACGGCGGCGGCAGAGGTGCGCCGGCATATGTCCCCACGGTGCCGGTAGCAGCGCCTCCGGGGGTTTTCAGCACCCCGTTACGAAACCTTGTTACGTAACCTCCGCCTCCTGCAGCTTCATGGCACTCCGAGGGCAACCCACGGAGGTGGAACATGAAGACGTCGAAGCTCGGCTTGTTTGCCATCGCGCTCGTTCTTGCGGTCGTCGCTGCCGGCTGCCGGCCAAGGTCGAGCTCGGGCGAAGGCTCTTTTTCGAGAGCAGGATCTCGGCCGACGCAAAGACTGCCTGTGCCACCTGTCACGAGCCCGGACGCGCCTTCACCGACGGTCGGCGGGTTCCGGCGGGTGTTCATGGGCGCCAGGGACGACGTAACGTCGCTGGGCTGGTCGCGCTTCTCCAACGCCGTCGACATGGTGATGGCGCCCCAGAGAGGACACCGGGGGCAACATGAGCGCGTCGGACGGCCAGCCGCTGATCGATGCTGCGCTGGCAGCCATTGACGCAATATTGGCGGGAGGCTAACGGCGAGCGGAATCAGGTTCGAACGGGCGTTGCCGCGCTCTCCCTGATACCGGCGAGGTGTGCCCGCCGACCGTCTAGAACCGCACCGACTCTTGACCAGAGCTTGACCGGGGCTTTACCTGGAACGCTCACCGGACGTTGCTACAATGCCCACCATGTCCCGATCAGGTCGTGCATTCGCCTTCCTGCGGCCCGGACAGCGGCTCCCGGCGATCTTCGTAATCGGGATTCTTCTGCCGGGAATCACGCTTGCGGTATTTTCGATCCGTGCCCTCTTGCAGGAGAGGCGGCTCGCCGACCAGGAGATTCGTGAGCGCCTGGACCGGGTCGCGAAGCTCGCCATCCGCGAGCTCGATCTGGAGCTGGCCCGGTGGCAGCGAGAGGTGGAGGAGCTGGCGGGCTCCGGCCTTCTCGTGGACCTTGCAGACACCGCTTCGCCGGCGGCCGAATCCTTGCCCGAGACGATCCGCGAGGTGTTTGACGCGCCGGCCGCCAGCGTGATCGTCTTTCGCAACGGTGACGACCTGGGCGCATATCCACCGGGTCGTTTGCTCTACGGACCGACCGCACCGTACCGAGCACGCGCTCCTGAAGTGCAACCGCGGGGTCTTGCCGAGGCGGAACACGCCGAGACAGTGGAGAAAGACTATGCGCGGGCGATCGGACTCTACGGGCACCTGCTCGGGCAGGCCGCGCCGAGACACAGGGCGTTGCTCTTGCACCGGCTGGCGCGGACGTCGAAAAAGGCCGGCCTTCGGGATCAGGCCATCCGTTACTATCGCGAGCTCGACCAGGGCGACGCCTCGTTGGTCGGATCTTTGCCTTTCGCGCTGATCGCCAAATACGAACTCTGCGTGCTGTGGGAGGAGCAGGGCGCCTCGAGCGAGCTGGCCACAGGCGCCCGCGAGCTCTATGAAAACTTGGTCGCTGGTCGTTGGCCGCTGGAGAAATCGCGCTACATGTTCTATTCCGAGCAAGCCCGTGACTGGCTCGCCGACAGCTCTGCGGTCTCCGCTGAATCAGATCCTGCGCAACTCGAGCCATTGCGGAGCATCGAGCTCCAGAAACTCGCCTTGAGCGAGGCTGCCGCTGAATTCCTGGGAAGGCCGAGAACGCCGATGGAAAGGCGGAGAACGCTGATTGCGGCCGGCGATCGCGTGAACCTTGCCTTGTGGAACGCGGAGCCTCTCGTTGCCCTGATTCTCTCGGCTGATTTCGTCGAGGATCGACTTTGGGAACCGTTGGTTCGGGACGTGGGGAATTCCGATTTCCACTTCGCGCTCCAGAGGTTGAACGGCGAGATCGTCTTCGGCGACGCTCCCCCAGGCGATCTCGACCTCCCTTTGATACGAGACCTGACCGGGATCGGTCTTCCACTGAGTCTGCAGGTCTGGCCGTCGGGCAACTCGACGATGCTAGCTGATCTCGCGCGTCGGCAATCTGTCTATTTGGCGATGCTGTTGCTGGTCGTGGCTTTGCTCGCTTTCGGTAGTTACATCACGGTCCACACGGTCCGACAGGAGGTCGAGGTGGCGCGGTTGAAGTCGCAGTTCGTGTCGACCGTCTCACACGAGTTCCGCTCGCCGTTGACCGGCATTCGTCAGCTCGCGGAAATGCTGTCGCGCGGACGTGTCAAGGACGAAGAGAAGCGGCAGGCCTATTACCAGATGATCGTTCGGGAGAGCAGCCGGTTGACTCGCTTGGTGGAGAACGTCCTCGATTTCTCCCGCATAGAAGAAGCCCGCGTGGAATACCGGCTCGAGCCTCTCGAGGCAGGCCCCTGGCTGAGACAGGCCGTGCGCGAGTTTCAAGAAGAGATCGCCGACACGGGCGTCGCCGTCGTCGCCGAGATCCCCGACGAGCTTCCGTTTGTGCGCGGCGATCGCGAAGCGCTGTCGTGCGCGGTCCACAACCTGCTGGACAACGCGGTCAAGTACTCGGCCGATTCGGACACCGTCTGGCTCCAGGCGAGGTCTATCGACGGCAAACTCACGGTGCGGGTGCGTGATCGCGGCGTCGGGATCCCCGAGGGCGACCAGAAGCATGTTTTCGAGAAGTTCTTCCGCGGCACGGGAGACGGGTCGGCCGAGGTCAAAGGGGTCGGCCTCGGGCTGAGTCTGGTTCAACATATCGTCGATGCTCACGGCGGCTCGATTGGGTTGGCGAGCGAGCCCGGCGTGGGCAGCACGTTCACGATCGAGTTGCCGGTTGATCGCGCGGCGCCGCCGCGTCGATCTGAGCCGCCGGCGGAAGGGTAAACGACGCATGGCACGGATCCTCATCATCGAGGACGAACCCACCATCGCCGTCGCACTGCAGGATGACCTCGAGCTTGAAGGCTATGAGGTCGATGTTGCCGAAGACGGAGAAGCCGGGGCGG
>JADFNY010000314.1 GCA_022563115.1 Acidobacteriota bacterium
TTACATATCCCTTCATCAGCTCGACTGCCTTCTGGGCAGTGCCCGCGTTGGCTGGAAGGGTGGCGACGTCGGCCTCGAAGTTGCACGTCTCCGGCGCGATGAGGACCGAACCGTGGCTTTTGTGAACTCCGCCCTTCGGCGGGTCGCGAAACAGTTCTATCCAACGCTTGTTGGGGGCAGTGTTCAGCCGAAAACGGAGGCGACTATTGGTGGGGTCGAAGTCCTCGATAGAGACTATCTCCAGCGGGTTCGCAACGAGGGGGTCAACGACGGTCGACTTCGGTACTACCTGCTTGCTGATTTGATCTACCTTTTGCAGAGCGACGAACTCGACCTCCCTGGAAATCAACAGCTGCTTAACTTGTTGGATAGTCGGACGCTTTGCCGGCTCGCGCCGGATCATCGCGTCGACGACATCGTCGAGATATCCGTGCGAGGGCGAGGCGTCAGCGATCAACCGGAAGTCTGTTCCAAGCGGTAGCTCTCCGGTGAAGAGTTCGTTGAGGATCAGGCCTAGAGCGAAGATGTCCGCCGACGCGTTCACCGATTCACTGGCTCGACGCTGCTCTGGTGCCGCGTATTCGAAGTTGGCGAGTCGCGAACGCTTCTTGGTTTCTACATGAGCAACGAGGAGGGGTTCCGCAAAGCGGGCTATCCCGAAATCGGCTACGACAACTTCGTTCCGTTCGAGTTCGATAAGCACATTCTTCGGTTTCAAGTCGCGGTGCCAGACGCCTCTGAGGTGTGCAGCTTCCACGCCATCCAGGATCTTCGCGAAGAGTTGTAGCCCCTGATCTGGGTCGGCGGCAGGAATGACGTCCGCAAGAGTCGAGGGATAATGGCGCATCACGTAGAACGGGCGCTTGAGATCCCCCTCGCCAATGAAGCCGTCGTCGAGGACTCGAACGATATTCTCGTGCGGCGGATCTCTGCAGAACGCGATTTCGTTTTGAAAGCGCCTGCTCCGCTCGCGATTCGCGCATTCAGATTTCAGACACTTGGCGGCGAGGTCTTGGCCGTCGGGTGTCCGGACGGCGTAGACGAAACCGGTGCCTCCTTCGCCGAGCGTGCCTTCCACGAAATAGGTCTCGAAAGTTGTCTCGAGTGTCTGAGGTGTGGTGGACATTCTCGTGTCTCGCGAACCGCCCAAGAGCGGATGTCGACGGTCGGGATCTTCGCTTCCCGTCCACAGTTTGGCACCGGGTAGGTAGGCAAAAAGTAGGCTCTAGCCCCGGTTCCGCTTGGATGGATCTGGTATCTGTTGCCGTAACTCCCTGATTTTAAAGGGAAAAAAAGTGGTAGCCCTAACGGGATTTGAACCCGTGTCTCCGCCTTGAGAGGGCGGTGTCCTAGGCCAGGCTAGACGATAGGGCCACCAGAAGTCTGAGCCGAGAATTTGGCCGGGATCAGGGAATTTTAACGAGGCGTCTGCGGGGCGGTCAAGTCGGCGTGGAGCAGGGCGGTGAGGGTTTTTCGAGCCGAGGCGGCGAGCGGCAGGGCGATGGCTTCCTCGACGGTGAACCAGCCGGATTCCGGTGTGCCGGGATCGGGCTCCCGGCAGACGCCGCGTGTGTCAGAAGCCAACTTCGCCTCGTACACCTGACACGAGATGCGCCGGTTGGTCATCCCGTGGCGGATCTCGCCGAGCTTCGGGCCCAGTCGAACCCTCCAGCCCAGGTCCCTCAGATAGCGACCGAGGTCGGTCTTCGAACTTCGCGATCGATTCGACCCTTGTCCACCGGCGGGGTTTCCGGATGACGTGCCCCCGAGCCGCGAATCCAGCGTCGGGAACTCCCACATGTCGGCCACGAGGCTGGGGCGCTGGCCGCGGAGCAGCAGGAAGCGGCCGTCGTCCTCGATCACCGCGGCGTATTCGGTGACCGCTTTGACGTATCGGCGGCTGCTCGGCGGGATCAGCTCCTCGATTCCCAGCGCGTGGGCCTCGCAGTAGCTCGAACACGGACATTCGTCGCAGCTCGGCGAGCGCGGCGTGCAAACGCGGGCGCCCAGCTCCATGATCGCTTGGTTGACCTCGCCCGGCGGGTGGCGGCGCATGGCGGCGGCCGCTATCGCTTCGAGTCGCCGTCGCACCGGGGCCCGTTTGGGGTCGTCCTCGATGCCGGCCAGACGGCACATGATGCGGCGGACGTTGCCGTCGATCGACAGCGCCGGAATGCCGAAGGCGATTGAGCCAACCGCCGCGGCCGTGTAGGGGCCGAGGCCGGGTAGGGCAAGCAGCTCTTCGAGCGTGTCCGGGATCTCGCCACCGTGGTGGTCGACGACCGCGTTCGCCAGCGCGTGCAGGTGGCGTGGCCGGCGATAGTAGCCGAGCCCCGACCATTCGGCGAGGACGTCGTCGAGTGGCGCCGCCGCCAGCTCGGCGATGGTGGGAAAACGCTCGAGGAACGATTCGTAACGGCCGAGCACGGTCTCGACGCGGGTCTGCTGCAGCATGATCTCCGAGACCAGGATGGCGTACGGATCGCGGGTTCGGCGCCAGGGGAGGTCGCGGCTCATTCCGGCGTACCAGGAGAGCATTTCCTCGACGAGGTCCGCTGGAAGAGTGGGTTGGCCGGCCGGCTCGGTAGACGCGGCAGCGCCGCCGACGGCAAGCGCTTGGCCGTTGTTGCTGGGGGCCGTCCTAGCCATTTCCATCGCCGATTCCGGCGTCCCGCAGAAGCTCAGCCACGAGATTGCGGGCCGAGAGCTCGCCCCGGCTGACGAACTTCGTTCCCGGTTTCCCGATCTTGAGCCGGCGGACGATCTCGTTGACCGTCAGGCCTTCGTCGTGCATGACGACAGCCTCCTGCTGCATCCCGAGAAGGGAGTCGAGCTTTCCCCCGAGGCTCCTTTGGTGGCTCTCGTGAATCCCCGAGTGCTGGCAGAACAGCGTGCAATCGGGCAATTTCATCAGCGCGCGCAACGATCCCATCAGCTTGGTGAGATCCTCGTCGTCGCGCAGCAGGCGCAGCCTCGGGGCGATGAACAAGTCGCCGGCGAACAACCAGCGTTGCTCGGGCTCGTACAGCGCGACGTGATCGGGTGCGTGGCCCGGCGTGTGGATCACCTGGAACACGTGCTTGGGGGTGTGGACCGTTTCGCTCAGGGCCTCGGCCTCGAAGGGCGCCGGCGAGCCCCAGGTGATCCTTCTGTACAGGGGCAGGGGCTGGGGCTTGCGTACCAGGGGCAACGTCAGGCCGTGGGCACGCGGCGGCCTGCCGAGGTGCTTGGCGGCGAAGGCGGCGTTGCCGATGTGGTCTTCGTGATGGTGGGTGAGAACCAGTTGGTCAGCATCTACACCGCCGATGATGGCGGCGAACTCGACGTGCGCGTTGGCCGGGCCGGCGTCGAGCAACATGCCGTCGACGAAGTACACACCGGAGGTCAGGATCGAGCGGCTGGCGTACGACCGGGCGATCGAGAAATACCGCACGTGGCCGTGTTCGCGGGACACCAGCATCGTTAGCGCATGGCCTGCTAGCCGCTGCCCTCGGCGTTGGAGGTTTCCTCGTCGTCCGCGTCGGCTCCGGTCTCCTGCGCCAACCGCCGCTGCAGCTCCTCGAGATGACCGAGCAACTCGGCCCGCATCTTCGCCGCGTAGGGGTTCAGGTTCTGGATGGCGCTGAACAACTCCCAGGTGTCGTCGCCGACCGTTTCGGCCACCTCTCTGAACCGGTTGTACCCTGGGGTCCGCACCGGCGAGTCGCTTTTTCCCATCTGAGCGAGGGCGCGCCCGACGAACTGGGCGAGCGCTTGGGTTTGGGCGATCTCGCGGTCGTGGGTCTCGGGGTCGCAGACATGAACGTCGAGGCCGAGCTTTCCCTCCAAGAAGTCGCGGGCGCTCTCGAGCCGCCGGGTGCGCACCGGGCAAAGGACGATGCGGTGGCCGGCGAGGCCGTCGGCGGCGCTCTGCGGGCCGAACATCGGATGGGTGGCGAGGATCTCGACGTTGTCGGGCAGGAACTGCTCCATGGCGATGGCGGTCGCCAGCTTGACCGAAGCCACGTCCATGACGAGCGCTCCCGGTTGCATGTGGGCGCGCGCCGATTCCAGCACCCCGGGGAAGCTCTGCACGGGGACCGCCAGGAGCACGTAGGGGCAGGCGGCGGCGTCCGCCATCGAGCCCCACGTGATGCCGAGCTCCGCCGCCTCGTCAGACCGATCGACGGCGTCGGCGGCGACGATCTCGAAGTGTTCGCGCAGATGGAAGGCGGCGAACCGGCCGAAGGCGCCGAGGCCGATCAGGCCGAGCTTCTTGTCGGTCGAGGGGATCATCGAGGCAATACTACAGGGCTGTTTGTCGAAGACCGACCGTTGTGGGACACTGCCGGCTCTCGGCGAGCCTCGTCCCCCATCCTGTAGGTTCCCGTTCCCCTCGTTGCTCAGCATCTTTCGAAACAGGGCTACAGGACACCGATGAAACGGCTTGCCTTCCTGATTCTTGCGGTCTGCGCGCTCGGCCTCACTTCCGCCGAAGCAGTGGCGCAGGAGGCCGATCCGGGCGAAGAGCAGGACCGGACGACCGGTCTGCTGGTCTTTCTCGATTGCGATCGGCGCGTCTGCGATCAGAACTTCCTGCGGCAAAACATCACGTTCATCAACTACGTGCGCGATCGGGAGGACGCGCAGATCCATATTTTAGTGTCCACCCAGTTCGCCGGCGCCGGCTTCGAGTTTACCTTCGATTTCATCGGTTTGGAGGAGTTCGCCGGCGACGATACTCGCTTGGTCTGGGGGTCTAGCCTTACGAAAACCCAGGACGAAAGC
>JADFNY010000315.1 GCA_022563115.1 Acidobacteriota bacterium
ACGTTCTCGGTTGCCGTGCACGACTGCGTTGCTAACCGCTTCACGCACCGCGGTGACCAGCCAGTAGCACTCGTCCTCGCTGAACCCCACCTGCCGCATGATGCGCTCGGACAATGTATCTATTGGATCTAGCGTTTCGCGCCGGCTCTCGATCCGCAGGTGGATTATCAAGACTACCCGGTCGTCGTGGGAGACCTGAGCCTCATTCGACAAGGCGATCACTCCGGCTTCCACTCGAGCTGATGTGCTGTCCGGCCCGCGGTTGCCACGGCAGCTCGGTGTTGCCGGGCCTGCGGTCCTAGGGAGGTGTCCCCTAGACGCCTCGTACAGCTGTTTGTGCAACACGGGGGCAATCCGTTACGGAGACACCCACTTAGGGCTGTAGGCTCGCCGACACGCGATCCTGACGCGCGTGGCGCTCACAGGCGTGGATGGGGGACACCTGCCCTGGAGACTTGGGTCACCATGGAGCTTCTCCCTGATCCGTAGCAAGCGCGCTCCCGGGAGAAATGACAATCCCGAGGGTTTCGGCTAGAACAGGACGGCCCCCTCGGTGCGCTCGGCGATCAGCGTGTTGATGTGCTCGATGAGCTTGTCGCGCCGGTTCATGAAGGAGCCGATCTGCGAGGCCTTGAGCAGCCCGCCGAAGATCTCGTCGTAATCACTCCGTTCCAGCGCCTGGAAACGCTCCCACACGTCGCGGCCGACGTGACCGACGCGTTCGAGCTCGAACGGATTGGACTGCTGCTGGAAGGCGCGCGTGTGGTCGATCATCCACAGCCGGTAGCGGTGGTCGACGAGGATGTTTCCGGGGTTGCGATCGACGTTGTAGATGAGGGAGTCGAAGAAGGTCATGTTCCACAGCTGGTGCACCCACGCCATGGAATTGTCCGGATGTGCCTGGTTGGGGTCTTCAAAAATATCCTCGACCCAGATCTGAAGGCTGCCGGCCACGCCCCGAATCCTTCGAAGCACCGCGGGCGGAACATTGGGGATGCCGAGGGCGAGCGACAGACGGTACGCGGCCGGTTCGAAGAGATAGCTGTCACGAAACTCGAAGTAGCTCGCCCCGCCGACCCGCGCCCTAGCCTTCCTCGTGTCGACCTCTCGAAAACCGGCCCGAAGACGGATGCCGTCCTTCTCGAGCACGAGGCGGTCGATGCCATTGATACCGACCCTGATTCGCTCGCGCTCGACGACCTCTGCGGTCTGTAGGAACTCGACGATCTCGTCGTCGGTAAGGGGCACCACCCCGAGGTCGGGCCCGAGAAACCGATGCTCCCGGGTTTGCGGTGTCGCTGGGAGAACGACGGCGAGAACCGCCAGAGCGGCGAGGAGCGCTCGAACGGGTCTCCGGGGAACGACCATAAGGACGTCACCGTATCACCTCTCCCACAAGACCACATGTGATGCGCGGCACCCCGTCGGGAGCTCCGCAGCCGCTGCAGGATATCGTCTTTATTCGCATCTTCACGAACAATTGTTCCGGCCCCTGGCCACAACTTATCGCGGCGGATCAAATAGGACGCGGTAGCGGCGCACCTGAGGAAACGGCTGGGCGATCACGGTGTACAGCCGGCCCTCGGTATCGACGGTCCACGGCCGCCCGATAGCCGGCATGGGGCTGCCGGGCGTCTCGAGCGAGTAGAGGAAGCGCCCCTCGGGGTCGAAGAGGTCGATCGAAGAGCTCCACTGGATCGCCGGACGCTGTTGGGGCGGGAGTTCGACGTAGGCGTTCGGATCGTCGACGTTGGTGGGCCACGAGGCGACGACGATCCAGTGGCCGGTGGGCATGACAATGGGTGCGCCGAGCCCGCCGAACGAAATGGCGGCGAATTCATCACCACGGGCGGCGAAGCCGGGCCGGCGCAGGTAGTCGACCGGCCGGATGACGCGGCGTTGCAGCTTGCCGGTGTCGTCGTAGACGCGAAGCAGATAGCGCTCCCAGGTGCCGACCAGGATCCGATCGCCGTCGAAGTAGTGGCTCAGCTGCAGGACGATGCCGGGCGGTATGGGCATTAGCGGGTCGGTGCCGATTCGGAAACGTTCGGTGACACGCGGTTGATCCCCGAGCTCGAGGACGATGTAGGCGTTGGTCGCGCTGTCGAAGGCATCGTCGACGAGCAGGGCGATGCGGTTCGGCGGCAGGAAGCCGCCCATGAAGGTTCGACCGATGCCGAGCTCGGCCAGCTCGATGCTTCCGACGAAGCTGCCGTCGGTGCTCCAGGTGTCGAGGCGAGTGCCCTCCTGGTTGACGAGATAGATCGTCTCGTCGCCGTCGTACGTCGCACCGCGCACAGCGCTGAACTGCTGCGGACCATTGCCCTCGGCGCCGGCGCGCCAGCGAACCGTTCCCGCGGGGTCGAACCCGACCAACTCATGGCGATCGCTGTCGTAGACATAGACGTTGCTCTCGACGTCGACGATCGCCGCCGCGATGGCTTCGATCTGCGCCGCGGGGCCGCCGAACACGCCGTCCGGCTCGAACCGAAGCGGTGGAGAGGGGGCGTCGTCCCAGAGGCCCGAGTCGGGGTTGCGAACGGTGACGACACCGCCGAACTCCTCGATCGTTCCCTGCCACGCGGACGTTTGCGGGCGCTCGGACGTGGAGGGCGCCGGGGAGGCTTGCGGGCGTTCCGAGGTGGAGGGCGCCGGGGAGGCTTGCGGGCGTTTCGAGGTGGAGGGCGTCGGGGACTCCGGCGCGCAGGCTGTCGCCAGCAGGGCGAGCAGGGTGGCCGTAACCGAGGGCGGAGCGTTCACCGACGGCCGGGCTGCAGGAGTACCTCGATATCCGTCTCTATCAACGCCTTCTGCGCTGCCCCGGGATCGTTGATCTCGAGGCACAGGTGGAAGGTTCCCGAGTCATGGACGCTAGTGTTACAGGCTGCCTCGGGGCGGGGCAACTTTCCTCAGCCGCGGCGTCAAGTTCTACGAGTTGACCGCCGCAGGCAAACGTCGCCTGGTTGCGGACACCGCTACCTGGTCGCGCTACGTCGAGGTGGTGGCGCCCATCCTCGGGGAGACGTAGCGGGTACATAGGTCTCATGACGTACCATGTTTACGGGGACGTCAGGAGGAGTCGACATGAACAGCGATCGCTCGCCGGGCTCGGCCCGCTGCAAGCATTTCCTGCTCGCGGTCGGAATGCTCGCCGCCGTCGCGGTGGCGTCGACGCTTGCGGCCGACTCGATCTACCTCAAGAACGGCCGCGTGATCCGCACGTCGGCGGTCGAAATCGTCGGCGATCGGGTCCTGTTCATCCAGTTCGGCCATCCCGTCGCCATCCCCATGTCGCAGGTCGATCGGATCGTCGAGGACGACTACGAGGATCCGATCGTGACACCGGCGTCGCCGCAACCCGAAGCGGCCGCGCCGCCTTCACCTGCGACGGCGTCCACGGGCCCCGGAACCGCCGGCACACCACGCGCGCCAGCCGCCGCCGACCCGGAGCAGACCAAGGACTACTGGCAGGAGCGGGTGCGCGCCATCCACGCCGAGGCTACGATGCTCGCCCTGCAGATGCAGAATCTGCGCCGCATTGAACGGGCGTTCCTGTTCTCGCACCGCTCGACGGCCGAGATCCGTCGCCGGAAGGAAGACCTGCAGGCGCGCGTCGACGCCAACGACAACGCCCTGCCGGCGCTGCGGACGGAAGCCCGCCGCAAGGGAATTTGGCCCGGCTGGTTGCGGCTGCCGTCTGGGGGCTGAGCTCCGCCGCGCCGAGAAAGAGCCCTCCAGGAATCGCCGGTCATCGACTCGTCCAGGGTGAGGTTTGGTTGACGAAAAGGAGGTGCGGTTGACGAAGCGGAGCTTCGGCGTCGTAACCTAGGTTCCATGCGCTGCATCAAACCCATGGGGCGTACGGGGCTGGTCCGACACCTGCCGAGCACCGCTTGGCTTGCCGGAGTGGTCCTATTTTCCGGCGCAGTCTTTGCCGGTCAGGCAAGCGAAGTCTCGTTTCCCACCGCCGACGGCGGCACCGTGTACGCGCATCTCTATGGCAGCGGCCCCCGCGGCGTGGTGCTCGCCCACGGAGCGGTCTTCAACAAGGAAAGCTGGCAGCCGTTGGCCGAGGAATTGGCGGCGAACGGATACTACGTGCTGGTGATCGACTTCCGCGGCTACGGCAAGTCGGTCGCCGGCAGCGATCCTCGTGCCCTGTACAGGGACGTACTGGCCGGCGTCCGCTACCTGGCTCGCGAGCACGGCGTCGAGGTCGATGTCATCGGCGGCAGCATGGGCGGCGGCGCGGCGGCCGGCGCCGCCGGGTTGAGCGAGCCGGGCGAGATCCGGCGGCTGATTCTGCTGTCGGGGGTGCCGATCGCAAACCCCCAGCGCATGCAGGCCGAGAGCATTCTCTTCATCGCCAGCGAGGGCGAGCCGATGGTTTCGCGGGTGCGCGACCAGTACGAGCGCGCGCCCGATCCCAAGCGCCTCGAGCTGCTCCCCGGCGATGCCCACGCGCAGCACATCTTCGCCACCGATCAGGCCGACGAGCTCACCGCATTGATCCTCGAGTTCCTGTCGGCGCCGGTCGGGCGCTAATCGCCGACGGTCGTTTGCTTGCCGGCAGCGGTCCACAGAGCACGTGCCGGTCTCAAAACTCGCCGGCAGCCTGTTACCTTGATCGCGGTGGTCGTTATTGTCCCCCAGGAGGACAATGATGCGACGATCCGTTGACAACGCGCTGCAACACTGGCTAGGCGAGGGCCTGCTCACTTCGGAGCAGGTTCAGAAGCTCGGCGAAAGCTTCGAGAAGGCCGAAA
>JADFNY010000316.1 GCA_022563115.1 Acidobacteriota bacterium
CGAACGCCAGCTTCATGGATTCATCGGCGAGGTCGGAATTCGACTGGAACTCGATGTTGAAGTCGGCCTCCGGCCGCTGATCGCGGCTGAAGGTGCCGTCGGCACGCGGGGCGCCATGATCCCAGAGCATCATGTCGTGCTGGATCATGCCGAGCCAGCGGGGCTCAGGGTACTGCCCCGAGCCCGGCGGATCCTCGATGCCCTGCAGCGCCTGGCGCTGGACGACGTAGGCGCGTGAGCCGTTGGTTCCGGTCTCCTCGTTGTTCCACAGCGCGAAGCGGATCGAGACGTCGGTCTGCACGTCGGGGGCGTTGAAGATGCGGGCCAGCTCCATGACCAGAGCCGTCCCCGAGCCGTCGTCGTTGACCGCCTCGTTGACGCCGTGGCCGTCCATGTGGGCGCCGATGATGTACATCTCGTCGGGGCGTGTGGTGCCGATCTTCGTGCAGTAGACCTGCTGGCGCTCGCCGTCGACGGGCTGCTCGCGGTTCAACTCACGGATGCGTTCGTCGGGCTGCGCATCGAGGTCCCGGTTGACGCCGGTGCGGCGACGATAACCGTAGATCGAGCTGCCTCCCGGGCCCGACCCATTGCGGCCGACGATCCCGCCGGTCGGCGTCGTCAGGTCGGGCTCCGCGGCAGGACCTCGACCACCGCGACCGCGTCGCGCGCCGGTGCGCTCGGGCGGGTAGGTGTAGGTGATGCGCTCGGTGTTGGTGCAGCCGAACGACTGCAGCTGGGCCTCGATCCAGTCGACCGCGTCGCGGTTGCGCTGCGTGCCTTGGCGGCGGTCGCCGAACTGCGTCAGACCCTTGAGCGTCGTCTTGTAGTTCTCGAGGGTGAGCCGGCTTACCAATTCCCGGACGGGATCGTCCTGGGCGTCCGCCTGTTGGCCGTGGGTACCGGCGCCGGCACTGAGACCGGCGCCCATCAACAGGGCGATGGTTACGACGAGGATTCGTGCTCGCATGTCTTCTCTCGGGAGGGGAGGGGCTGTCGGGTTAGCGGGCGCCGATCAGCTCGTTGATCTGGCGCAGCGCGGTTTCGATCTTCAGTTCGATTCCTTTTTCACCGTATTCCGCCGAGGCCCGCGACGGGTCACCGGAGACCCCGCTGTCTTCGAATCCACCGCCCGGCGCCCGCTTGTCGTCGCGGATGTGCTGCGGCGCGATGAACATCAGCTGCGAGGTGTCGCGGCTCCCGGCGTGGCTGCCGATGGACTCCCGGGTCTCGCCCTGGCTGATGAGCCAGTCGTTGACGCCGTTGTCAGAATAGTAGTCGCCGACGAAATGGACGCGGGTGGAACCGTTCGCCCATTCGCTGTTGAGCATCTCGGAGACGTCGCTCATGCCGCGCTGATTGCCGCCGCTGTCGCCGATGAAGACGATATCGGTGAAGCCATGCACCGCCAAGCTGCGTGCGGTGAACTCCAGCAGCGCCATGAAGTGCTCTTGCGGGAGGGTGATGGCGCCGGCGTAGCGCATATGGCCGGACGGCGGGTCGACGCTGCCCTCCGGCACGTAGGTGATCACCGGGGCCACCAGCGCGTTGCCGAGCCGGCGGGCGATCTGTTCGGCGGCGTAGCTGACGATGAACTTGTGCTTGCCGAGAACCATGTGCGGGCCGTTTTGCTCGGTGCCCGCCGTGGCGACGATGACCGTCGTGGTGCCATTGTCGATCAGCTCGCGGACCTCGGTCCAGGTGAGCTCGTCGAGGAAGACGGTGTCCGGCGCCTGGGCGACAGCAGGGGCGGCCAGGAGTGCCAACAGTGCGGCGGCGGCAGCGGTTCGTCTGTGCATCGATTCCTCTCGTTCGAAGGTGCTAGCCCGGACTTCTCAACGGGTGGCTACTGCGCGAGGGCGATGGCGTGCGAGTAGTGCGTTGCGCTTGCTTCGGGTGCTCGACGTACTGAGAAGTACGTCTCCGCGCCCGAATCGGCGCCCGCCTTGTCCTCACCCATCCTCGCACTCGCTCGCTACGACACCCGTTGAGAAGTCCGGGCTACGGCCTGCTGGCGCGGCGCCGCGGCGGGGCGGAGAGCGTCACCGGTGAACTGGATCGTCGAGCCAGCCCGCCGTCTCAGCGGCGCCGTCGTGGTCCCGGGCGACAAGTCGATCTCGCATCGAGCGGTGCTGCTCGCCTCGATTGCCGACGGCGAGAGCGTTGTCACGGGGCTGGCTGACGGAGAGGACGTCGCTTCCAGCGTAGCGGCGATGCGGGCGCTCGGTGTCGAGGTCGACCACGACGGCACGGACGTGCGGATTCTCGGCCGGGGCCTCGACGGGCTGCGGTCGGCGGACCAGCCGATCGACTGCGGCAACAGCGGAACGACGATGCGACTGCTCGCTGGGCTGCTTGCCGGCCAGGGCTTCACGTCGACGCTTACCGGTGATGCGTCGTTACTTCGCCGTCCGATGCGCCGCGTGGCCGAGCCGCTGCTCGCCATGGGGGCATCGGTCCAATCCAGCCGCGACGGGACGGCGCCGCTCGAGATCACCGGTGCCGGCCGCTTGCGGGCGATCACCTTCCGGCCCGAAGTTGCATCGGCGCAGGTGAAGTCGTGCGTCTTGTTGGCCGGGCTCTACGCCGATGGTCCGACCACGGTCGCGGAGAGCGCCATCACCCGCGACCACACCGAGCGCCTGTTGGCCGCCATGGGTGCGGAGGTCTCGACCGTGGCCGATGGGGGGGGTGCACGAGTGACGATCGAACCGGGTCCGCGCCTCGGCGTCATCGGCGGGCGCGTCCCCGGGGATACGTCGGCGGCGGCCTACTGGCTCGTCGGGGCGACGCTACTGGAAGGCAGCCGGTTGCTGCTGCCCGGGGTCGGTTTGAACCCGACCCGTGCGGCGATCGTCGACCTGCTGGTCGATTGGGGGGCGGACGTGGTGATCGAACGAGTCGATGACTGGTGCGGCGAACCGGTGGTGAACCTGAGGATCCGTGGCGTCGGTGCGGCGTTGACCGGTGGGGCAATCGACCCCGACATGGTTCCCGGCCTGATCGACGAGTTGCCGTTGATCGCCGCCCTCGGGGCGTCGACAACCGACGGTGTTGAGATCCGTGGTGCCGCTGAGCTTCGCGCAAAGGAAAGCGATCGCATCGCCACAACGGCGGCGGCGCTGCGTGCCCTCGGCGTCGACGTCGATGAGTATCCCGACGGGCTGGCAGTCGCCGGCGGGCAGACGCTGGGCTCCGGGAGCGTCGATGCCGCCGGTGACCACCGTATCGGTTTGGCGATGGCCGCCGTTGCCTTGGCTGCCCGCGGTCCGGTGACGATCGAGAACGCCGAGACGATGGCGGTCTCGTACCCGGGCTTCGCCACGGCGCTCGAGTCGGTGGTCGAGCGATGAGCGACCCGGTGCGCACTTCGTTACCGGGCGGCCGCCCCCAACTTCACTTGGCCGGTTTCATGGGCAGCGGCAAGAGCACGGTGGGCCGCTTGGTCGCGCGTCGATTGCTGTGGAACTTCCTCGACCTCGACGGGGTCATCGAACGGCATGAGGGGCGCCCGGTCGGTCGTATTTTCGCGGAGTCAGGGGGGCAGCACTTCCGCGAAGTCGAGCGCCACGTCTTGCGGCAGGTCGTGTTGAAGCCCGCAACCGTCGTCGCCCTCGGTGGCGGTACGTTGATCGACCGGGACAGCCGGGCGCTGTGCCGGGAGCGCGCCGCAGTAGTTTGGCTGCAGTGCCCGCTCGAGCTGCTCGAGAAGCGCCTGCACAATGTTGCCGCGACCCGCCCGCTATGGGGGGACCGGGAAGCGCTTCAAGCGCGCTTCGACGAGCGTCTCGCCGGCTATGAGGCGGCGGAGTTCTGCGTCGATGCTGATGCGACACCGGAACAGGTGGCCGAGCGTGTCGTCGAACTGGTGGGCGCGACCGCGCCGGAGCATCAGTAGGCCTTCGCGAAGATCGCCACGTGCTTGGCGGGCTTGCCGCAGATCACGCAGTCGCCTTCGGGTTGCCGGTCGATAAGCAGGCAGCGGACCGTCGCCGAGGTCTCGTCCTGGATGCGCTTGACCTCGGTTTTTTCGTCGCCGCACCAGAGAGCCTCGATGAAGCCGCGGGGACCGGCCATGATCTCCTTGAAGGCGTCGTAGTCGACCACGACGTGGGTGTTGTCGGCGAGAAAAGCGCTGGCGCGCTCGAACAGACCGGTCTGGATCGATTCAAGCATCTCCGCCACGACCTGGGTCACGGTTTCGAGCGAGACGAACGCCTTCTCGCGGTTGTCGCGGCGCACCAACACGGTCTGCCCCTTGGTGACGTCGCGAGGACCGATTTCAGCGCGCAGCGGCACGCCTCGCAGCTCCCATTCGCTGTACTTCCAGCCGGGGGTGTGCTCTTCGCGATCGTCGAGATGGGCCCGAATTCCGGCGGCGGCCAGCAGGTCGCGCAGCGAGCGGGCGGCGGGCAGGACGCTCTCCTGGAAGTGCTTTCCGGGAATGGGGACGATGACGACCTGGTAGGGAGCCACACGGGGAGGCAATTGCAGGCCTTGGTCGTCGCCGTGGGCCATGATGAGGGCGCCGATCAGCCGCGTCGACATCCCCCAGGAGGTGGTCCAGGCGTAGCGCAGCTCCTGGTTCTGGTCCTCGAACCGGATGTTGAACGCCTTGGCGAAGTTCTGGCCGAGGTTGTGCGACGTTCCCACCTGCAACGCCCGCCCGTCGCCCATCAGCGCCTCGAGAGTGTAGGTGCGCAAGGCGCCGGCGAACTTCTCGCCGTCGCTCTTGAGGCCGGTAATCACGGGCA
>JADFNY010000020.1 GCA_022563115.1 Acidobacteriota bacterium
GATTGCACCTCGGGGAACCAGTAAGCGGCGCGGCGCCAGCCGAAGAAATCGCGCAAGGCGGTCTGCACCGGCCCGGCGAACGAGAACAGGCCGCCATAGGTGAAGGCGATGGCGTAGGTCGGCACCGAGAGCGGCAGCAGCAGCGCCCACTCGAATACGGCGCGGCCCGGGAAGCGGCACATGGTCACCAGCCAGGCGGCGGTGACGCCGATCATAAGCGTCCCGGCGCCGACGCCGAGCATCAGCACCAGGGTGTTGACGATGTAGCCGGTGAGAACCGTCTCGGCGAGATGGCGCCAGACCTCGCCCGCCGGCACGAAGACGCTGGCCACGACCACCGCGACAGGCACCGCGACGAGCCCGGCGATGACCAGGGCCGCCAGGGTCCATCGGTCGACCCGCAACAGCGGCGTCGCGCCGGTTGATCGGGCGCCGGGGAATGTCGAGGCAGCTTGAGGCAACGCTCTTCGATCCTTTCCGATCAGCGCGCGGCGAAGCGCGGCTTATGGCAAATAACCGGCGATGATGTCCGCGACATCGCCGCCTATGTTTGGTCTCTCGGGCGAAGCGACGTCTCGGTTGCCGAGCTGCCCGGCGATCCCGATGAGGGGGCGGCGCTGTACGCGTCGATGGACTGCTCTTCGTGCCACATCATCGACGGTGCCGGCGGCACGATGGGGCCGGTGCTCACCAACATCGGACGTTTGCGCGGTATCGATCATCTGCGCGAGGCGCTCCTCGATCCCGGCGCCACGCTGCCGGAGAACCCCGTTGCCTCGGCCGCCGGCTCGATCTACCTGCTGGTGTCGGTGCAAACGCGCGACGGTCGCCGCATCACCGGCACGCGGGTCAACGAAGACACGTTCACCATCCAGGTCCGCGACGAAGAGGACATGTTCCACTCGATCCGCAAGGACGACATCGTCTCGCTGCAAAAGCGCTTCGGCGAGAGCCTCATGCCGAGCTACGCCGACACCGTCAACGAAGGTGGCATCAACGCGCTGGTCGCCTACCTGGCCACGCTGAGGGGAGGATCATGAAGATCGCTCACTGGGCTGCAAGCGCACCCAGAGATCGGCGAAGACGGCGAGTGCGCCTCGGTGGCGTGTACGTCGTTGCCTTGGCACTGGTGGCGATGACATCGGCCGCCGTCGGCGCGCCCTTCTTGGACCCCGAGCCCACCGGCAGTATCACGTACGCCATCGGTGGCGCTCAGCAGGCCGAAGGCGAACAAGTCCCGGTCCCGATCAGCGTCCCGTACGATCGCCTCGTCAACGCCGTGGCCGAGCCGCAGAACTGGTTCAGCTACAACGGCAGCTACGCCTCGACCCGCTTCTCCCCGCTCGATCAGATCAATCGAGACAACGTCGCCACGCTGCGCCCCACCTGGGTCTACCAGATCGGCAGGTCGCCGGTGGAGACGACGCCGGTGGTGGTCGACGGCATCATGTACGTCACCGAGCCGCCCACCGCGGTGAGCGCGATCGATGCGCGCACGGGACGGCGCCTCTGGCGCTGGCAGGCCCGCCTGCCGCCCGGCGTCAAGAGCATCGGCTTTCCCGCCGCCAACCGCGGCATCGCGATCCTCGACGACACCGTCTACGTCGGCACGCTCGACGCCTACTTGGTGGCGCTCGACGCCAAATCCGGCGCCGTGCGCTGGCGCACCCACGTCGCCGACAACGACCTCGGCCACGCCATCACGATGGCGCCGTTGGCGATCGATGGGAAAATCATCGTCGGCATCAGCGGCGGCGAGGCCGGCATCCGCGGCTTCCTCGACGCCTACGACGCCGCCACCGGCGAGCTCCTCTGGCGCTTCTGGACGATCCCCGACGCCGGCGAGCCCGGGGTCGAGACCTGGGGCGGCGACTCTTACAAAACCGGCGCCGGCGCCACCTGGCTGACCGGCTCGTACGACCCCGAGCTCAACCTGCTGTACTGGGGCATCGGCAACCCGGGCCCCGACTGGAACGGCGACGCTCGCCCCGGCGACAACCTCTACACCTGCTCGGTCGTCGCGGTCGACGCCGACACCGGTGAGCTGCGCTGGTACTTCCAGTTCACCCCGCACGACACCCACGATTGGGACGCCAACCAGATTCCCGTCCTGATAGATGCCGAGTTCGGCGGCCGGCAACGCAAGTTGCTCGCCCTGGCCAACCGCAACGCCTTCTACTACGTGCTCGACCGCGAGAGCGGCGAGTTTCTCGTCGGCACTCCCTACTCGCGGCAAACCTGGGCGGAGGGTCTCGACGAGAACGGCCGCCCGATCGTCATCCCGGGCACCGAGCCCTCCGAAGAGGGCACGCTGGTGTGGCCGTCGCTGCAAGGGGCGACCAACTGGTTCAGCCCCTCGTACAGCCCGCTGACCGAGCTTTTCTACGTGCCGACGCGCGAGATGGGCGCGGTGTACTACAAGGCCGACGTCGACTACGAGGCCGGCCAGCCCTTCATGGGCGGCGGCGAGCAAGCGCTGCGCGGCGACCAGGCCGAGGGGTCGGTGCGCGCGCTCGACATGCGCACCGGCGAGCTGCGCTGGGAATTCGACCTGAAGAGCCCGCCATGGGCCGGTGTGATGGCAACCGCCGGAGGCCTGGTGTTCGGCGGCTCCGACGAGGGTAATTTCTTCGCCCTCAACGACCTTACCGGCGAATCGTTGTGGGAGTTTCAAACCGGCGGCAGCGTGCACGCCAACCCTATCAGCTACATGATCGACGGCAGGCAGTACGTGGCGGTCGCCTCGGGCGGCTCGCTGTTCGTGTTCGGGCTGGGGGCTGCGAGCGCTGCTAGGCGCTGAAGGCGTTGAACGTGTCGATCGTGAACGTGTCGCGGATTCCGGGCGTCGTCTGCAGGTCGTCGCAGATGAAGCGCCCGATGTCGTTGACGTCCTTGAGGTAAAACTTCCCCAACAGATCCCATTGCCCGGACACCGAGTAGACCTCCGAAGTCTCGGCGATATTCTCGACGATGTGGTTGGCGACGTCGTAGGTCTTGCCGAGGTCACACTTGATCATGACGAAAATCGCATGCATGAGACGCCTAGCCGCCGTTTTCGTTGGCGCTTCGCCGCCACTCTAGATACTCGTTCATCATCGCGTTGATGTCGTAGCTTCGGGAGTTCATCGCACCGATGATCATGATTGTCCTCCGGTTGAGTGCGGCACGCTGCTCCAAACCCTAGCCGAGTGTCGGGTTGAGCTTCAACCGTCGCCGGCGTGGGACCGCCGAGGGCGTTACAGCGATGAGCATCTTGACGTACCCCAAAGAACCCGGGCCCGAGGAGCTACGGGATCCCCCGGACACCTGGTACTTCCCGGTGTCGGTGACGAAGTTCATCGGCATGAGTGTCTTCACCGTCGGCATGTATCCGTTCTACTGGTTCTATCGAAACTGGCGCTTCGTCGGGGATCGCTACGATCGCGAGGTCTGGCCGCTCGTACGCACCTTTTTCAGCCCCATCTTCTACTTCTCTCTGCTCGACCACATCGACCGGCACCACCCCGACTCCGGCTCTCCGAAGTCGGTTCAGTGGATCTTGGCCGGCGCCTACCTGGCTGCGAACGTAGCGTCAGGCTTGCCGGACCCGTACTGGTTGGTATCGATGTTCGCCTTTGTGCCCCTCCTGCCCGCCGTCGTGGCCATCAATCGGATGAACGACCCGGAGCGCAGCGAGATGGCCGCCAACTCGCGATGGCGTCTCCGCCACGTTCCGTTGGTGCTGGTTGGCGGGCTGCTGCTGCTGCTGGTCGTTGCGGACGCGACAAGCCTCCTGCCGAGTGCGAGCGTGATTCCCGGATCGGAGCTGCGCGCCAGCGACATCCGGTTCCTGCGATCGGAGGGTCTGATCGCCGAGGGGGAGGAGGTCGTCTACTTCTACGCAGACGGGGTGGTCTCCCTACGCGCGCACGGCGTTATTCTGAGCGATCGCCGCCTGGTGACGTATTGGAACCTCGGCAGCGACGACCCCTACTATGCGGATGCGCTGTTCGAGACGATCCAGGAGGTCGACGTCACCCTGTCCACAGCTTGGCACGAGAACACCTATGCGGACATCATCCTCGACGACGGCTCACGGTTCACGGTGATGTTTGCCCCGGATGCCGGCGCCGACCAGTTCTTCGATGAGCTCGCCCGCAGGCGTGCTAGATGACTTGGCGGTAGTGGTCAGGACCGCGACGCTGTACGCACTCCAGAGCGCTCTGAATATCGAATACCTGCGAGACGACGCGAGGCTCGAAGTCGGGGTGCCAAACCGGGCTCACGGTGCACCGGCGAGCGAGGGAGTCGGTTATTTCCGTGGCTCGTACTTCAGCTCGACGATGCCGTTGTCGAAGTGCTCCGAGCTAGCGAGCTGCAGCTCGGTCAGCGCTGGGCTGCCGGGCGGGAACAATGGCACGCCGGCGCCGAGCATGACCGGGATTACATAGAGCTCCCAGCTATCCACCAGGCCGGTCTCGTGCCACGGCTGAATCGACTTGCCGCCACCCATCAGCCAGATGTCCTTGCCCCCCGGCTCGAGATCGGCGCGCAGCGACGCAGCCAGCTCACGAATGTCACCATCGAACACCTCGACGCCGCTCGGCGGATCGTCGATGGGCCTGTGCGTCATCACGATCGTACGCGGATTATCGTGCTCCCACTTGCCCATCTCCAGCGACTGGTCAAACGTCGCACGTCCCATCACCGTGGCGCCGATCGTTTTGATGAACTCGTGGAAGCCGAGCTCCGGACCGAAATACGGATCGAGCCAGCCGACGCCACCGTTTTCATCGGCGATGTAGCCGTCGACCGACAGGGCGAGGTAGACACGAAAGCGAGGCATGGCTCCTCTCACAGAGGCTTCCATAACTCCACCTTGTTCCCCTCCGGGTCGATGAACCAGCCGAACACCCCGAACTCGCACTCTTCGATCTCGCCGACGATCTTCGCTCCTCCTTCGCGTACCTGGGAAAGAGCCTCCGCGACGTCGTCAACTATCAGGTTGACCATCGCTGCCTGGTCTGACGGCTGGAAATAGTCCGTATCCAGTTTGAAAGGACTCCAGACGGAATACGCTTTTTCAGGAAGGGTCGATGGTTTGAACGACACGCTGTTGTGGTCGGGCTCCAGCTCCATACCGAGCCACTGTTGATACCACTCTCCTAATTTGACGGGCTCTCGGGCCTTGAAGAAAAAACCGCCGAGTCCGAGTACCGTCGCCATTGGAACCTCCCTGATATGGTTTTGCCGCGGTCAGGATTGTAGAAGCCGTTCGACGCCGTCTCCAAGGGCGCGGAACGGCTATGCGCCGAGCACGTTACCGCAAGCGGCATTGTCAACGGCTGTCGTGACTCTCTCCCGACGGTGTCAGGGCTTGTTGGCCCGGAAGTCTATGCCGACGGTGCCGGACTTGCTTCCAGAGCTACGAGTGGAACAAACGCGTTGCGAGCTCGCCGAAGTCGCCTTGCCGGCCGTCCGCTTCTTCGAAGGTCTCGCCGAGGGTGATCAGGTCGAATTTGCCGGCTGGCTCCAGGCATCCGAGGTTGAAGAGGATGGCCCAGCCATCGCCGCTTCGAGCGTCGTAGAGCACGCTGCCGAGCTTGGCTCGGAGCTCGTCGAACCGCACCCCCTTCAGGTTGCCGGCGGAGAAGTTGCGGCAGGAATAGGGCTGCTCCCGGTAGTCGCCGAAGAGACGGTTCATCAGGCTCATCGGCGTGCTGGTCCCACCCCAGCGGCCGTTGCACTCGTTGAACTTGATCGTTGCGTTGGTGAGATCGTCGCCGACGAGGATGGTGTCGAACGAGCAGCGGCCGACATAGCCGAGTCGCTGGAAGACGCGCCCGATACGCACGCCCGCCTCGCCGATCCGGTCGACGATCGGGTCCGGAAGGTGGGTCGGCACGCCACCGAGGAAGACGGTCTCGTTGTCGGGATAGAAGATCTGGTCGAAGACGCCCTCGAGAATCGGGGCGGCACCCGAGGGCTCGGCGGCCGCGGGAGCGGCACCCGAGGGCTGGGGGGTTGAGGGGGCTGCGCCCGCGGGATCGGCGCTGACGGGCAGCGGCGGGATCCAGAGTTGGATGCTGGGGGAGCCGAGAACCGGAGACTCCCACCGCTCTATCGATAACGGCGGCGCCTGCGGACTCCATTCGTGCGCATCCAGCCAGTCGTCGACGAACGCCCGCAAGGACTCCGGCGATCGCGCCAGGATGGCGTCGGGCTCGAAGATGCTGGTCCCCATTCCCGAGGCGCTGTCCGACAGCTTCAGCACCACCCGCGCGCCGCTCGCGTCGCCATCGACAAGGCGGGCAGTTGCGACGAGCCGGTCGCAGACCTCGCCGGGAGAGCGGGCCGCCCGTGAGTCGAGCGCGCTCTCGCTTCCCAGCACGGCGGTGACGACCTCGGTGAACCACAGCTTGTTGTTGGCGCGCTCGGTAATGGTCGGCAGAGGGCCGAGGACGCGCGCCGGGCGGCCGCACCGGTCCGTCATCCGGCGCGCGAACCTCCACGCCGCTTCGAGCCCCATGTAGGGATGGAACCAGAAATCGCGATCGACGTCGCGGACCTTGTCCTCGATCTTCCGTTGCGCCTCCTCGTCGCCCAGCAGAGCCGCGAAGCCCGCGTAGACGGGCGCGCCCGGCGCCGGGTTGGCGCGGATGTAGGTTGGGGTGCCGAGGCCGAGGTGCCCGCTCAGGTAGTCGGTGTAGCCGGGGATCGGAGGGAAGGTGCCCGCCACCAGGTCGCCGTCCCGGGCGCGCACGAAGGCACGCGCCGGGTAGCCTTCGATCGCACGGATGTCCTTGAGGTTGGAGATGATCGAAAAGTCGTCGACATGGAGCGTCAACGCATCCTCGCCGGGCAGCTCATCCGGAAGCTGCTCGGCGTACGCCTGGCGGTCGGCGTCGAAGCGCTCGTCGGCGGCTGACAACGACGCGGCGATGGCCGCCAGCCGAGCGTCCTCATCGGCGTCGATCACCTCGACGCCCTCCGACCGCATCACCGATAGCGCTCGAACCACTCGAGAATGTGGGCAACCTTGGAAATCAAGTAGCTCGGCCGCGTCGCGATGCCGTGCGACGCCTCGGGAATGCGCACCATCGCGGTGTCGACGCCGCGCAGCTTGAGCGCCGTGTAGAACTGCTCGGTCTCCGATATCGGCGTGCGGTAGTCGAGCTCGCCGGTCAACAGCATCGTCGGCGTCGTCACGTTGCCGACGTGGTGCAGCGGCGAGCGCTCCATGTAGTGCTCCAGATGGTCCCAAGGAAGCCCCGGGAACCACCTCTTGTACACCGGCGCGATGTCGGCGGTGAGCACGAAGCTGTACCAGTTGATCACCGGTTTGGCCGCCACCGCGGCGGCAAACCGGTCGGAGTGCCCGACGATCCAGGCGGTCAACACGCCCCCGCCGCTGCCACCGGTGACGAAGAGCTGGTTCTCGTCGACGTAGCCGCGCGCCAGCACCGCGTCGACACCCGACATCAGGTCGTCGAAGTCCTGGCTCGGGTAGGCGTGGTGGATCAGGTTGCCGAACTCGGCGCCGTAGCTCGTGCTTCCCCTCGGGTTGGTGTACAGCACCACGTAACCGGCCGCCGCATACAACTGCGCCTCGGCCGAGAAGAAATCGCTGTAGGCCGCAAAAGGACCGCCGTGGATCTCGAGAACCAGCGGGTACTGACGGGACGGATCGAAGTCGGGCGGGGTGACGATCCAGCCTTGAATCGGCCGCTGGTCGAAGCTCGACTCGTACCAGATCATCTCGACCTCGCCGAGCTGCTTGTGGGCGAACAGGTCGGCGTTCAGATCGGTGAGGCGCCGCGTACGGCCGGCGATGGCATCGGGGCCCGACGCTGCTGTTCCCCATTCCGGCTCTCCCACGGCCAGGTCCGCCGGGTGGGTCGAGTCGCTGATGGTAAAGGCGAAGCGATCGTTGTTCGCCAGCGAGAACGCGCCTCCGGTGTACGGCCGACCGAGCGACAACCCGCCAACGCCGCGCGCCACGTCGCTGACCTCGCCATCGAGCGAGATGAACGCCACCTTCGTGTTGCCCTCGTCGTCGTACTGAAAAAACAGGCCGCTGCCGTCGGCACGCCAGGTTTGCCCCTGAACGTCGCGGTCGAGGCCGTCCGAGACGACGCGTTTGTTCGACCCGTCGCTGTTCATGACGTACAACTTCGTCACCTGGTAGCCCTGATACCGCTCGTCGTAACCGGTCCAGGCGATCATGCTGCCGTCCGGCGACATCACCGGCCCGTTGTCCGGTCCGAAGCGATCGGAAAGCCGGGTCAGCTCTCCGCCGGCCGCCGACACCATGTAGACGTCGGTATCGCTGCCCTCCAGGTCGGCGTCGTCGCGGCGATTGGCAGAGAACAAGATCGAGCTCGAATCGGCCGTCCACGACAGCCGGCCCCCATGGTCGAAATCGCCCGAGGTGATCTGACGAGGCGTGCCCCCGTCGACCGGCAGCACGAAGATGTGGTCGAAGCCGAAGGGCAGGTAACCGGCGCCATCGGCCCGATATCTCAGCCGCGTCATCACCCGCGCCGGCTCGGCCCACTCGGCGCCCTCCGGCGCCGGGGGAAGGGTGGCGAACGGCTCCGGTGCGGACGGCACGAACATCGAAAAGGCGATCGAGCGCCCGTCCGGAGACCAAGAGAGGCCGCTCGGTGAATAGACCAGGCTGGTGAGCTTGGCGGTGTCCCCGGTATCCATCCAACGCAGCCAGAGCTCGTCGCCGCCGTCGCGGCTCGAAACGTACAGCAACTTCGAACCATCCGGCGACCAGCGCGGCGAGACGTCGTTGCTGGTACCGGTGGTCAGCGGTCGCTTGTCGTCGGTGATCACATCGGCAATCCAGAGGTTCGATCGCGAGGTGTCGGCCATGATGTCGTTGAAGTTGCGGACGTACACGATGCGGGCGCCATCCGGCGATATCTGCGGATCCGATACCCATTCGAGTTCGAACACGTCGAGGAGTTCGAGATGATTCGAGCTCTGGTGCCCGATCGCCATTGCCGGAACCGCTGCCAGCAGCAGCGCGCACACGCCGAGGGCTCTTGCAGGCTTCATGGGCCGTTCTCCTCTGTTCTTGTCGGTTTGTGCAGCAAGGCACGCCGGGTGGGTCGATTGACAGCCCCAAGGCCCGCGCATGCGGTTCCGCGCATCGATATTTCCTCTCGTCGCAGACAGTAGGCCGGATGGACGATCGCGACAAACGAGGGACATTGTTCCGATCTCCCGCCTTCGTTACGTTGACAGTGCCCATCCGAGGCAAGCGAGGGCCCCGAGCCCGCGGGCGCCTGAAAACTGGCAGCTGGTGGCGGCCGCGGACAAACGGCTATGCTCACCGGTGCCATGAGGTGGTAGTCACCTCCGCCCGCCCTCGGAACCTCGACAAGACAGTTTCCATGCGTGCTCGGGTCAAGAAAATCCGGCCGCTTCTTTGCGGCGCTGCGCTCATTCTGCTGTTGTCCCTGGCCCACTCGGCGGTCGCCCAGCAACAGGGCACGCCCGCCGACGAAGACGTCGACCATGCCGGGCTGATCCGCGCCTGGACCGACGCCAATCGTTCGCGCGGGCGGAAGATCTACGACACCCACTGCTACAGCTGTCACGGCTACGACGGCGACGCCAGGTTGCCGGATGCCAGGGCTTTCAATCGCGACGAGCTGCGGGCCGGAAATGACCCGTACACCATGTGGCGGACGCTGACCGAAGGATTCGGTCAGATGGTGCCGCAAACGCAGTACACACCCGAAGAGCGCTACGACGTCGTCCACTTCATTCGCGAGGTCTTCATCAGGGAGTCCAACGGAGATCAGTACTTCGAGATCACCGACGGGTATCTGGACTCGTTGCCCAAAGGGACGCCCCGGGAAGATCTTGTACCGCCCGACGGGCATCCACGTGACTACGGACCGGTGCTTACCTCCCAGTTCAGGCGTGAGGTGAACCGGGCGATGACCTTCGACCTCGGCGAGGGCGTCTTCGCCTCGTATGACCTGCACCGCATGCGGCAGCATCATGTCTGGGACGGCTTTCTAAACCTGTCCGAAACCCAGCACATGCGCTATCGAGGTGAACGTCAGCCTTTCCCGGACGGCGAGCCTCTGGAGGGCCTGCAGACCTACCACTGGGCGTACGGCGCCGACTTCGACGCGGCGCCGGAGAACTCGCTCATGCAGGGGCTCGAGAACGGCAAGTCGATGGGCCCGACGGATCCGGAGATGATGCGCTACAACGGCCACTACCTCGACGGCCGCACCGCGACGCTTTCGTTTTCGGTGCTGGGCCGCGAGGTGCTGGAGCGCCCGCGGGTGCATCGACGGGGAGACTTCGTCGTGCTCGAGAACGTGATTCGCGTCGCCCCGGGTGAGACCGCGCTCCGACTTGTCGCCGCGGCATTCGACGGCGATCCCGGTATCGAGGGTGTCCTCGAGCTCGCCGGTGAGCTGTCGTCGGCACTCGACAGGACCGGGTCAGCGGACCGCGCCATCGTTCTGGCCGGTGATCTGCCGGCACCCGGGGAAGCATCCGGAATCGCCGATTTCGTCACCGCCGCGGTGGCCGGCGATACCGACCAGCTACGTTGGGAAGTAACCTCGGAACATCGTCTCGGCCTGCATATCCCGGCCAGCAGCGAGCCGCTGGTGATCCGGGTCCTGCGCTTCGCCGGCAGCGGCGCCGAGGAATGGAGGCGCTTTCGCGACTACGCCGACCTCGTCATCCAGAACGGCCTGATGACCGCTCCCGATCTGTCGGCTGTACGGCTCGGCGGGGCGCCACGCTGGACAACGACGATCGAGACCGTGGGGATCCTCGACGTCAAGATGGCTCGCTACGACCCTATCGACTACCGGCGCACCGAGGGGATCAGTCCGTTCAGGATCAAGGATCGGCCGCGGGTGTCGTTGCCCGCCGATCCCGCCTATGTGGTCGACGACCTGACCCTTCCGGACGACAACCCGTGGAACGCCTGGATGAGGATGGCGGCGCTCGATTTCTTCGACGACGGCCGCATCGCGGTCTCCACGCTGGGCGGCGACGTGTGGGTTGTTTCGGGCGTGAACGACACGCTCGAGCGGCTTCGCTGGCGCCGCTTCGCCACCGGCTTGTTCGAGCCGCTCGGTCTCCGTGTCATCGACGGGCTCGTCTACGTGACCGTGCGAGACGGCATTCTTCGCCTCCACGATCTGAACGACGACGGAGAGGCCGACTATTACGAGGACTTCTACACCGACACCGACGTGTCGAACGGATTTCACGCCTACAACTTCGATCTGCAGACCGACTCGGTGGGCAACCTCTACTTCACCAAGCCGGGCCGCTACACCGATTACTCGCTGCCCGGTGCGCTGCTGAAGATCTCTCCCGATGGCGAGGACGTCGAGGTCATCGCCCGTGGCTTTCGGGTGCCGAACGGGATGGGCATCGATCCGCAGGACGACTCCATCTACGTGAGCGGGCAGGAGGGACAGTGGGTTCCGGCGTCGAAGATCACCGTCGTACCGGTTGGCGAGGACGTTCAGCCATGGTTCGGCGTCTCGCAGACCAGGGAGAAAGTCTTCGACACGTTCGTCCAGCCGATCGTCTGGATGCCGCGTGAGCTCGACAACTCAACAGGCGGTCAGCTCGTCGTGCACGACGAGCGGTTCGGGCCCTTGGACGGCAAGCTCATGCACGTGAGCTTCGGTAAGGGGTGGATCTATTACCACATGCAGGAACAAGTGGAGGGCGTCACCCAGGGGGCGGTGGTGGCGCTTCCTTTCCAGTTCGATACTGGCGTTCAGCGGCTGCGGGTGAACCCGGCCGACGGACAGGTCTACCTCGTCGGCCTCACGGGCTGGGACACCGAAGCAACAGAACGCGACGGCAGCCTCAACCGCGTTCGCTACACCGGGGCACCCGCCTATCTGCTCACCGAAACTCATATCCGGAGTGACGGCATCGAGTTGGCGTTCAGCTTCGAGCTCGACACAGAGAGCGCCGCGGCGGTCGCCAACTACACGGTGGAGCGCTGGAATTATCGCTGGGCCTCGAGCTACGGGTCGGCCCACTGGTCGCTCGACAATCCCGGTGCCATCGGCAACGATTCGGTGCCCGTCCGGGCTGCCGTTGTCGCCGCAGACGGCCGCTCGGTGCTCTTGATGATCGACGATATTCGGCCGGTAGATCAAATGATGATTCGCATCGACATTGCGGCGAGCAACGGGACGCCCTACAAAGAGGTGACGTATCTGACCGTTCACCGTGTGCCCGGATCGCAAGATATCCCTGAACGCTGAGCTTCCGGAAGGTCTCGATCGGCATGGACCACAGAAAGCGGTTGTTTGCAGCCAGCTTCACGACCCTCATCGTGGCCGGCGTAGGGTTCGCGATTCGTGGCGCCATTCTGGGCGATTGGGCGACCCAGTTCGGCTTCACGAAGTTGGAGCTGGGAACCATTACCGGCGGCGGGCTGGTGGGCTTCGGCATCGTCATCCTGGCGGCGAGTGCGATCGCCGACAGGGTCGGGTACGGGACGCTCCTGGGCGTGGCGTTCTTTCTCCACGCGACGTCCGCTGTGGTGACCATCGCCGCCTCGCCGATCTACGGCGACGGCAGCGGGGGCAACGCCTCTGCCTATTGGGTCTTGTACGCCGGGACGTTCCTGTTCGCGATCGCCAACGGCGTCTGCGAGGCGGTCATCAATCCTCTGGCGGCGACGCTGTACCCGCAGGACAGGACCCACTATCTGAACGTCCTTCATGCCGGCTGGCCGGCGGGGCTGATCATCGGCGGTCTGATCGCCTATGGGTTCGCGAGCGCCGACGCGCGCGTCAGCCACGTACCTTGGGAAATCCTCGTCGGTCTCTTCCTTGTTCCCACCCTGATCTACGGTTGGTTGCTCTATCGGGTGCAGTTCCCGGTATCCGAGGCTCGTGCCGCCGGTGTCTCGTTCGCCAGAATGCTGCGGGAGTTCGCGGCCCCCGTCTTGCTGCTGCTGCTGTTGTTGCACGCCATGGTCGGCTACGTCGAGCTGGGCACCGACAGCTGGATCGTCAACATCATGCAGAACGTCATCGAGGGCCAAGCATTTCTCTTGTTCATCTACACCTCCGCCTTGATGTTCGCGCTGCGCTTTTTCGCCGGCCCGATCATCCACCGCATCAACCCGCTGGGTTTGCTGCTGGTCAGCTCATTGCTCGCTTGTGCCGGCCTGATGATGCTCGGCTCGTCGAGCACAGGGTTCGCGATTATCGCTGCGGCGACCATCTACGGCGTCGGCAAGACATTCCTTTGGCCGACGATGCTCGGCGTCGTCTCCGAGCAGTTTCCGCGCGGCGGAGCCTTGACCTTGGGAGCCGTCGGGGCCGTGGGGATGCTGTCGGCCGGGCTTCTCGGAGGGCCCGGGATCGGCTACAAGCAGGACTACTTCGCGTCGCACTACCTCGAGCAACGACATCCGTTCGTCTACGAGGACTACCGCTCGGAGACTGAGCACGGATTCTTGATGTTTCCGAAGATCGCGGGGTTGGACGGCGCCAAGGTCGGCGCCATCCTGGAGGCTCCACCGGCCGAGTTGACCGCCGTCGAAAACGAGTACCGGGGGGCGCTGCTACGCGCCTCCATTCACGGCGGACAAGCGGCATTGAGGTGGACGGCGCTGGTGCCGCTGTTGATGGCGATCGGTTACCTGTCGTTGATCCTCTATTTTCGTTCGAGAGGGGGATACAAGGCGGTGCACATGGAGGAGGAGTAGAGCTCGTGGACTTGGCCATGCACACTTGGATGCGCGCCGAGCCCATCGAGGCGGCCCTCCGTCGCATCGCGCCGCTCGGATACAAGGCGCTGGAGATCAGCGGCGAGCCCGAGAGACACGACGTCGACGAAGTGGCCGGACTGCTGAGCGAGCACGGGATCCGTTGCTTCGGGGCGGTCACGCTCATGCAAGGCGAACGCAATCTCCTCGCCGCAAACGAGGGCCAGCGGGCCCAAACGATCGCCTACGTCAACGACTGCATCACGATGGTCAAGGAGCTCGGGGGCGAGGAGATGTCGATCGTTCCCTGCACGGTGGGCAAGATCACTCCCGACTCGATTCCGGAGAACGAATGGCAGTGGGCCGTCGACTCCCTCGAGGAGATCTACGACCATGGTATGAGAGCCGGGGTGCGCCTCGGCATCGAGCCGATCAACCGTTTCGAGACCTACTTCATCAACCGCGGCGACCAGGCGCTGGCGCTCGCCGAAGCGGTCGGCCCGGAGTGCGGCGTCTGTCTCGACATCTTCCACATGAACATCGAGGAAACGGACGTCCTGGCCGCCATCCGTCGGGCCGGCGATCGGCTGGTCGATTTCCATGTGGCCGACAACAACCGCATGGCTCCGGGGATGGGGACGCTCGACTGGCCGGCCATCGTCGAGACGCTGAAGGAGGTCGGCTACGACGGTCCGCTCTCCGTCGAGTTCTGCGCCCCCGTCGACCGGACGCCGGCCAACCCACATCCCGAGGCGCTCGAACGAGAGCCGATCGATATCGACCCCGAGCAGAAGAAGTACCTCGAGGAGCACGGTTCGACCTCGATCAGCGAAGCCTTCTACTCGTTCCTGGTCGAGACTTCGGCCAAGACCCTGCTGCCCTTGATATGACCTCTCCCTGGCATGAGATCTCCCCGACATGACTCTGACAATCGGTGAGATCGAGGCCCGTTGGATCCGGTGCCCGATTCCAGCAGAGCAGCAACACACTTCCGACTTCGGGCGCCTCGAGACCTTCGACATGGCGCTGGTGCGGATCCGCACCGAGGATGGCCTCGAGGGGTTCGGCGAGGCCAAAGGCGCCGTCGGGTCCGCCGGCGAGTGCGCCTCGCTCGTCACCTGTGTGGAGCGCGAGCTCGGACCGCGGCTGATCGGGTGCGACGGCGGCCAGATCACCCGAGCGTGGGAGACGCTCTACAACGGAACCCGAGACCACTACGCGCGCACCCGAGGCCGCGGCTTTCCCGCCCTCGGTCGCCGCGGGACCACGATCGCCGCCTTGGGGGCGATCGATATCGCGCTCCACGATCTGGTCGGCAAGGCCCTTGGCGTGCCCGTGGTCCAGCTGCTCGGCGGCCCGTGTCGAGATCGCATGCCGGCCTATGCGAGCGGCGGGTGGGCCGACGCCGACGGCATCGGCCCCCAACTCGAGAGCTACACCCAGCAAGGCTTTTCGGCGGTCAAAATGCGAGTCGGCGCGATGGACAACACCGTCGACGTCAGCGTCGATCGGGTGCGCGCGGCGCGCGCTCACCTCGGTCGCGACATCGACATCATGGTCGATGCCCACGGGACGTTCAGCGTCGCGGAAGCCAAACGGTTTGCCCGCGAAGTCGAAGACTGCGGCCTCCGGTGGCTCGAGGAACCGGTGAACTCCGATGATCGGCCCGGACTCGCCGAAGTGCGGGCGTCGACCTCGATCCCGATCGCCGCTGGGGAAAGCGAGTTCACCCGCTTCGATTTTCTCGAGCTCCTGCGGGCGGGGGCCCTCGACGTGCTGCAGCCGGACACCGCGATCGTCGGCGGAATCACCGAGGCGCGCCGGATCGGCGAGCTGGCGAGCGCTTTCCAGCGCGAGCTCGCGCCCCACATCTGGGGCTCAGCGCTGTCGTTCGCGGCCGGTCTGCACGTCGCCTTCGCCTGCCCCGCCGCCACCATCCTCGAGTACTCGCTCGGCGACAATCCGCTCCTGCACGACCTGGTGGCGGAGGATCTGCACCCGACAGCCGGGACCTTCGAGGCCCCTACCGCGCCCGGCCTCGGCGTGACCCTGAATACCGCGTTCATCGAAGAGCACACGGTGCGCGAATGACGGCGCACCACAATCCGCGCACCGGACCGGAGTAACAGCCATGCCACGAATGCTCCGCATCAACCACGTCACCCTGGTGGTCGACGACCTCGCCGAGGCGTGTCGGTTCTACGAGGAGGAGTTCGGTCTCGAGGCGCTCCCGGCGTTCGAGTTCGACTACCCCGCCCAGTTCTACAAGATCAACGACGAGCAGCAGCTTCACCTCACCGAGTGGGAGGACCGGCCGTCGTTTCGCGGTCACGTCGCCATCCAGGTCGACGACTTCACCGACTGTTTTCGACGCATGAAGGCCCGCGACGCGATCGACACCGCCCCCTGGGGCAAGGTGCGGCGCCTCCCGGACGGCGGCATGCAGATGTTCGTTCGCGATCCGTCGAACAACCTGCTCGAGATCGTTTGCCCGGCGAGCGACCCCGTCGACGAGAGCATCTTCGAAGAGGAGCTCGTTGAGTCGGAGCCCGGCGCCTACGTCTCGGGCCGTGGCGACGCCCGCGGCCTGCAGAGCAAGGACGCGACGCTCTTCCACGACGAATCGAGCGACTGACCCCATTGCACGCCCTGCTCCTCGAGACCATCGATGACGCCGCTCATGCCGAGCTCGCGGAGCAGTCGACGACGACCCTCGCCCCGACTCCGGACGCCCAGCTCGACGACCGCGAGCTCGTCGATGTCGACGCCATCATCACCCGCGGGCGCGGACGGGTGACATCGGACCTCATCGCCCGATGCCCGGCTCTCCGGGTCATCGGCCGCTGCGGCGTCGGTCTCGACAACGTCGACGTCGCCGCCGCCACCGCTGCCGGAGTAGCGGTGATTAACGCCGCGGGAAGCGCCACCACCACGACCGCCGAGCACACCGTGATGTTGATGCTCGCCCTCAGCCGGCAGCTCTACCCGCAAGTCGCGGCGGTCAAGAGCGACGACTGGGGGATCCGTGGCGCGGTGAGCGCCGATGAGTGCGCCGGCAAGACGCTGGGCGTGGTCGGCCTCGGGGCGATCGGCTCCCGTGTGGCCGAGCTGTCGGCGGCGCTCGGGATGGAGGTCATCGCCTACAATCGAACGACCCGGAATCGCACCGAGCGCCCGGCATCGGTTCGGCAGCTTCCGCTCGCCGAGTTGCTGGCGCTCTCGGACATCGTCAGCCTTCACATCGCGCTCACGCCTCAGACCCGAGGTCTCATCGGACGAGCCGAGCTGGCGGCGATGAAAGCGGGCGCCTTGCTGGTGAACGCCGCGCCCGGCGCCGTGGTC
>JADFNY010000317.1 GCA_022563115.1 Acidobacteriota bacterium
TCGATCTTGGCCGTTTTGCCGTGCACCACCTCCGGCGCCCGGCCGACGACGCCCCCGAGAGCGGCGGCGATGGCCTGGTGCCCGAGGCAGACACCGAGGATCGGCACCTCGGAGGCCAGCGCCTCGACGATCTCGCAGCAAGCACCGGCGTCCTCAGGGCGCCCCGGGCCGGGGGACATGACGATCCCGGCCGCAGCCTCCGCCCGCGCACCATCGGCGTCGAGTTCGTCGTTGCGCCGCACCTGAAGCTCGGCACCGAGCTCCCCGAGAGCCTGCACGAGGTTGTAGGTGAACGAGTCGTAATTGTCGATGACCAGGATCATGGTTTCAAGCGCTCCGCGCGGCTCGCCCAGGAGAGCGCTTGCAGCGCCGCAGCGGCCTTCTGATTGGTCTCGTCGTACTCACGTTGCGGCACCGAGTCGGTGACGATACCGGCGCCGGCCTGCACCTCGGCGTGGCCGTCGCGCATGACGATGGTGCGGATCGCGATGCAGGAGTCGAGGTTGCCGGCGAAGTCGGCGTACAGGATCGCCCCGGCGTAGACACCGCGCGCCACCGGCTCCAGATCGTCGATGATCTCCATGGCCCGGATCTTCGGGGCGCCACTGACCGTACCCGCAGGAAAGGCGGCGAACAGCGCCTCGATCGGCCCGATCTCGGGCCGCAGCCTCCCCTTGACGCTCGAGACCAGGTGCATGACGTGGGAGTAACGCTCGACTTTCATGAACTCGGGTACCCGGACGGTGCCGTACTCGGCCACCCGCCCGACGTCGTTGCGCCCCAGGTCGACCAGCATGAGATGCTCGGCGCGTTCCTTCTCGTCGCCGCGGAGCTGTTCTTCGAGCTCGCGGTCGCCCTCTTCGTCGGCGCCGCGCGGCCGGGTGCCGGCGATGGGCCGATTTTCGACCACGCCATCGGCGACCCGAACGAGCATCTCGGGGGATGAGCCCACCACGTGCGCCTGCCCGGTATCGAGAAGGAACATGTAGGGTGACGGATTGATGGCTCGCAGCGCCCGGTAGACGCTCAGCGGGTCGGCAGCCGTCTCGCAGGTGAGCCGCCGCGACAGCACGATCTGAAAGGCGTCACCCGCCGCGATGAGCTCCTGTGCCTTCTCGACCGCGGCGCAAAACGCTTCCCTGCCGAGGCTCTCGCTAATCTCGCCGAGAGCATCAGAGGCCGCCTCCTCAGCTTGGACTTCGTCGAGGGGGGCAGCGGCTCCCGGCTCGGCGTCGAGCACCGCCGAGAGGCGCTCCAACCGGTCGATCGCTGCCTCGTAGGCGGCTTCGAGCTGTTCGGTAGTGGCGTTGTCCGGGACCCGCGCGTTGGCCACCAACACGACACGATGACGAAGGTGGTCGAACGCCAGGACGCTGTCATAGTAGGCGAGGCTCACCCACGGCATGCCGTAGTCCGGTGGGTTGCTCTCCGGGATGTCTTCGACCCAGCGGACGGCGTCGTAGCCGATGTAGCCCACCGCACCGCCGGTGAACGGCGGCGCCCCGGCCACCGGCTGCGCTTCGTAGCGACGCTGAAGCTCGCCGAGAGCCGCCACCGGATCGCCGGCGATTTTCTCTCGAGCACCGTCACCGGTGAGCCTGCTCAGACCCGAGGCGTCGCCCTCGACCTCGAGAAACGGATCACCCCCGAGGAACGAATAGCGGCCGATGTGCTCGCCGCCTTCGGCGCTCTCGAGCAGAAACGGGCGGCGCAAGCGGCCGGCGACGCGGAGGTAGGCGCTGACCGGGGTCAGCAAATCGGCGAGACGCTCGGCGCATACCGGGACGAAGTTCCCCCGCTCCGCCGCGGCGGCGAACTCGGGAAACTCGGGGAAAACGCGCAGACACCTCGACCGTTCGATCAACGGTCCAGCCTCCATTCGGTTGTTTCAGTGTGGGAAAGGCGAGAAGTGGAAGCTGGCCCCTACCAGGACCAATAGCAATATCGCCAGTCGCGGGAGGCCAGCGCAGACGGAGCTCGGTCCCGGGTTCGAGGGTGCCGGATTGAGATTGTGCCGCGCATGAGCGTCGCTCCGTTGCTGAGCCTGGATGGTAGCAACGTCGCGACGCAGCGGTCAATTGGCGCGCCGATTTCGTCGCCGCGAACGTCAGCCGGCTTTCGCGACGGCCTCAACAAGGTGCTGAAGCCCCGTCGGGGCTCTTCGCCACCCTGTTCATGCTTGCCGGCTAGCCGCCGGCGGAAGTCTGCAGCCAGGCGAAGCCGACCGCGAACACCGTGCCGAACAGCCACAGGATCGTCGCGACCGTGATGCCCTGCCCCTTCGAGAGCTTCATCACGCCGACGCATCCGGTGACGATCAGCACGGCGTACCAAAGGAGAAACAGATCGACGCGGGCAAAGAATGCGTGCAACCAGACCGGCGTGTCGGGTCCCGACAACACGAGGTCGAGGCCGAGCGTCGGCGCCATCGTGGTGGCATCCTCGGGGCGCCGGATCACCGGTGGATTCATGTTGAGGATGACGGTCGCGTAGATGCTGTAGAGGAACGGCCGGATAACACCGGCCGCCGCGGCGACCCCGAAAGCGCGGCCGAAGGTGACGCCCGTCCCCCCCATGATGGCTCCCAGCACCCAGATGACGAGTGCGGTGCCGGCGATCATGACCAGGAGCATGATCGACGATAGGTAGGCTAAGAACGCGCCGATCATCATCATTATTTCCTGCGCTCCCTGAAGCTGCTCAGCCGTCATCTCGGACCCCTGGGCGCGCAGTGAAGCCCTCGCGGACTCGACCAGAACCCGCTGCGTGATCGGCATGTTGTAGATCGCCATCCCGGTGGAGAACACCGCGATCCAGACCATGATCCAGATCGACAGCATGGGCTTGACGTCGAGCGCTGCCCAGCACTCTTTGGGCGCAACGATGACGTTGAAGAACGGTCCGAAGGCGGCGCCGATGCTGAACGCCGCAAGACCTACAACGATGGCTAAGATGATCAGAAGGGTTGGCATGGTCGCCGCTGCGACCCGGCTCCGTTTGAAGGTCATCTCACTTGCACCCCGTGCCTGCGGTGGTCTACCGCAAGGATATGTTCGGGCGACCTGGGCAACAATCGCCGTGACGGACGATTCCTAGTGGCATTTCATCCATTCGGGTTACGCCCAGCGCCAATCGCAGTCCAATTTCGGCATTCACAATTACTCAGTAGGGTTCACCAGCCGCCAGTCGAGTCTGGGTCCCCGCACGGCATTCTGACTGTGAAGCTACCCCCGAACTAGCTGAAGCTAATCACGGTTAGGCAAGCCCATTCCCTTCTTGCGGAGAGGGCCCCATGCGGGACCTCGGAGACAGATAGACTTGGTCGGGGTGTTATGGAGGACTTGAAAGCCACGCTTCCTCCTGGCCAGTGGGTAGCGACCGAGTTCCCGCGCTTTGGGCCGCCCGCATTTGCCGACCTGCCTGATCTTCCATCTCCACCGGTCCTCCAATTGGTGGGAGATGTGGAGGTGCCGTCTGAGGTTGGACTTGAGGAGCTAGCCAACCTTCCACGGCACGAGCAGGAGTCGGACCTGCACTGTGTCGCTACTTGGAGCCGGTGTGGGCTGCACTGGAGTGGCTACCGGCTGCGAGACATCCATGAACGGCTCATCGTCCCACGTGCTCGACCGCACCCAGAGGTCCGCTACCTGCTCTTCAGGGGACTGGACGGGTTCTGGGCAAGCCTCTCTCTAGAGGATGCGTTGAGCTCTGATGTTCTCCTGGCCGACCGGCTGGATGGTGAACCACTCTCGGTGGATCACGGTGCGCCGATCCGGTTAGTGGCTCCTGCCCACTACGGGTATAAGAGCGTCAAGCACCTGGGCAGTATTGAGCTGTACATCGAGAGATCTCTTGATGTGCTCCCGTGGCAGATGCACCCGCGCGCACGTGTGGCTGAGGAAGAGCGGACACGTTTCCTACCAGGTAGAGTGATCCGGCCCATTTTTCGCGCCGGTCTACCGATGCTGCGCCGGAGGGTGCGCCAGGCCTACGAGCAGGCCAACCAAAGGAGGAGGGCAGGTAGGCAGGACGCCAACTAGCATTAGCTTGTTCGGGTGCTTGGCGCACTGCCGTTTGAATACAATTGCGCGTATGCCGTGCTGTGCTGCAGGGCGATGGAAGCGTGGCGCCGGTAATACTGACGAAGAACCTTCGTCCCAGTCTCGTCCTTCAGCAGGTCGAACGCTGCGAACAGCGGGAGGTCGAACCCGTCATGGAAGATCAGCGCCGTTTCCTGCCCGCTGTCGGTCAGGAAAAGGCCACCGCCCAACTGAGGCAGACCATCTCTGTACCTCGCCATCGTTCTTTCGTTCTTTCGTCGGGTTCTTGTCCGCAACTAGGATTAGCTAGTTCGGTTTGTCCTGGGCCAGTGTCCATTCCCGAGCGCCGCCCGTTGGTCACGTCGTGGGCCATGGACGCCTTCTGTTTGGGCGGCTAGTCCTTGATATCCTGGAGGAACAACTCTGTTGGCAGCTCGGTTCCCAGCCCTCGCGCTCTCGCCAAGTCGTAGACCAGCCGTCCCACGACGACGAACGATAGCCCGGAAGTGCCGCCCGAGCCGATACCGGTCGACGCGCTGATCTCTTCGTCGCTCGATCGGCCCTGCGCCTTGCCTTCGATGAGGTCGGCGAGAAGGACCTGGCGCGCCGTCTTGCTGCTCGCCGGCCCGCCCACGCGGGTCATGGGGCCGTAACGGTCACCCGAGATGGATTAGAGCCCCCGGAGCCCTTCTTCGTT
>JADFNY010000318.1 GCA_022563115.1 Acidobacteriota bacterium
TGGGGGCGCGGGATGACGTGCACCGAAACCAGCTCGCCGACCCGACGTGCCGCCGCGGCGCCCGCGTCGGTGGCCGACTTCACGGCGGCGACATCGCCGCGCACGATCGCGGTGACCAGGCCGCCGCCGACCTTCTCATAGCCGATGAGCGTCACCTTGGCCGCCTTCACCATGGTGTCGGCAGCTTCGACCATTCCCACCAACCCCTTGGTCTCGATCATTCCAAGGGCTTCCCCATACTCAGCCATCTGTCGTCCTCCTCGAGAGGGTCGAATTGCGTCTCAACGCCGCGATTCTAGCAGGGAACGCGTAGCGCCACCGCTAGAAACTCCCGGGAGTTTGCCGTCACCCTGTCAGGGTTCGTGGACGCGTCACCGCAGGGTCCGAACGGCGTCGGCTACGAGCGCAATCAGTTCGTCTTTCGTCAGCGTAATCGTTTCTTCGTTGGTGTCGACCGGGTAGCACGCCGGGGGGACCGGACGGCCGCCGGCTTTCTCTCGCAGGACCGAGAGCCGCTCGACTTCTTCGATGCTGAACGCTTTGGGGCCGCCCAGCAGCTCCGCTACCAGGCTGACCTCGGCGAAATGCTCGAGCTGGTACATCCGTTCCTCGGCCTGTTCCATGCTGCCGCCGGCCGTCAGGGCGCCGTGGTTGGCGAGCAAGAGGGCGTCGTAGTTGCGGATCGGGCCGACGACGGCCGCGGCCAGCTCATCGGTGGAGGGCGTTCCGTAGCGGGCGATGGGAATACACCCGAGTGTGGTGACGATTTCGGCCAGGACCGCCGCCGGAAGATTGCGGCCCGCAACGGCGTATCCGGTGGCGACCGTGGGATGGGCATGAACGATCGCCCTGAGGTCGTCGCGCTGGCGATAGATCGCCAAGTGCATCAGCATCTCGGACGATGGCCTACCGCCGCCCTCGGGATTGCCGTCGAGGTCGGTGACGACGAGGTCGCCCGCGCTCATGAATCCCTTGTTGATGCCGCTGGGCGTCGCCAGGATGCGGTCGCCATCCAGACGAATGCTCATGTTGCCCTCGATCGACGCCAGGATGCGGCGCTCGTAGAGGCGACGGCCCGCCGCGACGATGGCTTCGCGGGCCTCTTGTTCGCCCAGCATTCGATGACTCCTTACGGCGCGGCAAATCCGACGATTGCCGCGGCTGGAACGCGCGGCGGCGACTAGCCCGGATATCTCAACGGGTCACGGCTGCGCGGGCGCGATGGCGCGCGAGCACTGCGTTGCGCTTGCTTCGGGTGCTCGACGTGCTGTCAAGTACGCCTCCGCTCCCGAATCGGCGCGCGCCTTGTCCTCACACGCCCTCGCGCCCGCTCGCTTCGCAACCCGTTGAGATATCCGGGCTAGCAGGGTGCTGAAGAACTCCCGGGAGTCCCTCAGTAGCCTGCTCGGGAATCGCGCGGAGTGTAGCAGGCTGCGGCGATCCACGGTATCTTCGGCGAGAGTCCCCGCCGGCTGTAGCCCTCCATCCACCGAACCAGTGTATTCGTATGTCTCGCCGGGTCCAGATCGCGATCGGCGCCGCGCTCGCCGTCTTTCTGCTGTGGCTGTTTTTGCGCGAGGCCGACCTCGGCAACGTTGTCGCCGAGCTCAAACGGGCGGACTATCGCTGGGTCCTGGCGGCGACGACGCTGACCCTGCTGGTGACCGTGCACCGCGCCTGGCGCTGGCACTATCTGTTGTTGCCGATCAAGTCCATCCCGCTGGCACCGCTGACGGCGACCACGTTCATGGGCTGGGCGTTCACCGCGCTGCTGCCCGGTCGCCTGGGCGAGGTGGCGCGCCCGGTGTTGCTCGGCCGTCGGGTGGGCATCAGCAAGACGGCTGCGTTCGCCACCATCGTGCTCGAGCGGCTGTTCGATGTGATGTCCGTCTTGCTGATCCTGGTGGCCTACCTGCTCTTCTTCCCGCTTCCCGCCGGGGTCGGAGAAGACGGCACGGCGATCATCGCGGGGATGCGGTTGAGCGGCTTGATCGCGCTCGGCGGTTTGATGGTCGCCGTGGTGGTCTTGGTTGGCGCCCAGACGATGCCGCGGCGAACGGACGCGGTCCTGGTGAAGATCGCCGACCGGGCGCCGGGCAAGATCGGCGACTACCTGCTGCCGATCGGGCGCAGCTTCCTGACCGGCTTCGCCGGCATCAAAGATCCCAAGCTGATCGTCACCATAGCGGTCCACTCGCTGTTGATCTGGTTCAACATCCTGGTGACGTACTACATCCTGTTTTTTGCCTTCGACATCGACCTGCCATACTACGCGGCGATGCCGCTCGTTGTTGCCGTGGTGATCGGTGTGCTGGTGCCGACGCCTGCGGCCATCGGCGCGTTTCACACCGCGACGCTGGTCGCGTTAGGGACACTTTGGGGCGTTCCCAACGACCAGGCCGTTACCTACGCGATCGTCTGCCATGCGATGATCTTCGTTCCGATCACCGCCATCGGAATCCTGTTGCTGGGCCGCGAGGGTCTGTCGGTGCGTGGCTTCGAAGGGCTCTAACGGCGTGCTTAACCGGGTGCTTAGCAGGGTGCTGAAGAACTCCCGGGAGGTTTTCAGCACCCTGTCGGGAGACCTGGCGAGGCTATAATGTGCCGATGAAGTGTCCTTTTTGCGGCCACACGAAAGACAAGGTCGTCGATTCGCGTGAGAGCCGCGAAGGCCAGGCGATCCGCCGCCGCCGCGAATGCCTCAGCGAGGAGTGCGGGCGTCGTTTCACGACCTACGAGCGGGTCGAGGATGTTCCGATCATGGTCATCAAGAAGGATGGCCGCCGCGAACGCTTCGACCGCAAGAAGCTCCTCGATGGGCTCTTGAAGGCGTGCGAGAAGCGAACGGTCCCGTTGCAGCAGCTGGAGGCGATTTGTGACGAGGTCGAGGGGATGGCGCACGATATTGCAGATCGGGAGATTCCGAACGAGGTGATCGGCGAGCACGTCATCGAGCGGCTGCGCGAGCTCGACGACGTCGCCTACGTCCGCTTCGCCTCGGTATACAAGCAATTCAAGGACATCAACGAGTTCATGAGCGAGCTCAAGGGCCTTCTCGATGAGTCGGCACAATGAGCTCCTTTGTCAGCTGTTGTCGCGGCCGCCCTTGCCGTGGCTCATCGCGGCGGCCAGGGAGCACAACGGGCCCGTTCTGCTCGTCGGCGGGGCGATCCGCGATGCCCTGCGGTCGCGCCCTCACGCCGACCTCGACGTCGCCGTAGCCGGAGACCTCGAGGCGTTCATCGACGCTTTCGCGCGGCATTGCGGGCGCCGCCCGGCAGCCATCGGCGACCCCTGGCGCGACACCCGCCGTACCCGACTCGGCGACACCCAGGTCGACATCGGCAAGATGCTGGGGACCATTGCCGAGGACCTCGCGCAGCGAGACTTCACCATCAACGCCATGGCGGTGCGTCTCGACCGCGACCAGCCGATCGTGCTCATCGATCCGCACGACGGCGTCGCCGACCTCGCCTCCGGCGCCATCCGCATGGTCTCCGAAGCGGCCCTGCGGGAGGATCCGCTGCGGACTCTGCGGGCAATTCGCTACTTCTCGACCCTCGATGACTTCGAGATCGACGGGTCCACCCGAACCGCCATCGCCCGCCATGCGGCGGCCATCGACGGGGTCGCCGGTGAGCGCGTTCAGACCGAGTGGGAGCAGTTGCTCGGCGGCTCGCGCTGGGCTGAGGCGTCGCGCCTGGCTTTCGACCTCGGGGTAGGGGAGCGGACGCTCGGGGGGCTCTCGAAGTTCGAGACCGTGGTGGCGTGGAGCGGTTTCGAGGCGACGGTTTCCGGCCTGACGCCGGAGGATCATCTGCGGGTCAGGCTGGCGGCGTTGCTTTGCGGGCTTGGCGGCGCAAGTTCGAGTATGCAACAGCGGCTTGCAGAGCGGCGCTGGCCCGCGGCCTTGGCGCAACGAGCGACGCGCATCGGTCGCTGGGCCAGGGCGGTGCCCGACGCCGATGACGACCAGCTCATCGGCTGGGCGATCGAAGACCGCGAATCCGCATCGTTGGCAGCGTTGCTCGTGCGCGCTTTGGCGGCCGACGACGAACAGAGCATCGCCGCTGCCGTGCGGCTCGAGACCTATGCGACGCGAGCGGCGGAGACACCGTGGGTGCGGGGGTTGGACCTGATTTCTTGGGGCATGAGCCAGGGTCCGACGCTCGGCGCGTTTCTCGAGCAAGCAACCCGCGGCCAGCTCCAGCGGCGCTGGGAATCGCGCCAGGCGGCCCAGTCATGGGCCCGCGCCCACGTCACCGACGGTCCTTCGGGGGACGGGATCCTGAAGTGAGCGGCCTGACGGTGGCGGAGGTCGGAGAGTTCGAGCTCGTCGAGCGAATCCTCGACAAGCTCGGCCCCGTCGACGGAAGTGTTCGCCTTGGCCCCGGGGACGACGCCGCCGTTCTCGCCATCGGCGGTTCGGTGGTGCTCACGACCGACAGCCAGCACGAGAGGGTTCATTATCGTCCGGAGTGGATCGCTCCCGACCTGCTCGGCCGTCGCTCGATCGCGGTCAACGCCTCCGACCTCGGCGCCATGGGGGCCCGACCGCGGGGCTTTCTCGTGGCTCTTGCTCTACCCGCCAGCACCGAGCTCGACTGGGTTCTCTGTCTCGCAGGGGGCCTGCGGGAGGGCGCCGAGAGGTTCGGAGCCTCGATTCTCGGTGGCGACGTGGCCGCGGCTGTCGATCGTGTTTCCATCAACGTCACGGCGGTGGGTGCGATCGACG